>JBBQUB010000108.1:0-9689 GCA_038212865.1 Actinomycetales bacterium | reverse complement strand
GAACAACCAAAAGGCCACCCCACAAAACGAGATCAAACTTGGCATCGATTTTTGGCACGCTGTTGAGTTCTCAAGAATCGGACGCGCACCCACACGCAAGCCATACGACCACGCACCGGGGCAACCGTTCAAACTTACCTGACCCACAAGGCCCAGTCAAACTCACCCAAATCCGGGGGATCTGGGGTGGTCAAGACGGGCTTGGCTTGGTGGGCCGTGGACGACTTTAGCATCGTTCTGGGGTCGCTCCTGACCACGGGGAACCCCGACGCCGGCCACGACCTGCCGGTGCGGCACTCAGACCGGCGGCACACCCCTTCGGCGGTCGCTGAAGGTCCGGTCCCGGCGTGCCGCGTAGACCAGCCGGCGCAGCAGCTCGGCCCGTAGCTCGTCGGCCTCGATGATGGCGTCCAGCACCAGATCGGAGGCCAGGCGCTCGAGGTCGACGTCCTGCTCGTACTCACGGCGTCGGTCCTTCACGAACTGCGTCCGCTCCGCCGGGTCGGCGATCTCGGCGATCTTGTTCGCGTAGACCGCGTTGACGGCCGCTTCCGGGCCCATGACAGCGATCCTGGCGGTCGGCAGCGCCAGAGTCGCGTCCGGTCCGAAGCCCGGCCCCCCCATGGCGTACAGGCCAGCGCCGTAGGCCTTGCGCACGATGACCGAGAACTGCGGCACCGTAGCCTCCGACACGGCAGTGATCATCTTTGCTCCGTGCCGGATGATGCCCGCCCGCTCCACCTCGGAGCCGATCATGAATCCGGGAACGTCGGCGAGGTAGATCAGGGGAAGCGAGAAGGCGTCGCACAGCCAGATGAAGCGCGCTGCCTTGTCGGCGCTGTCGACGAAGAGCACACCGCCCTTGACCGCGGAGTTGTTGGCGACCACACCGACAGTCCGACCGGCCATCCGGCCGAACCCGGTGACGAGCTCGGCCGCATACAGCGGTTTGAGCTCGAAGAAGGAGTCCTGGTCCACGAGCCCGTCGATGACCTCATGGATGTCGAAGGGCTGGCTCTCGATCTCGGGGACGGTGGTGCGGGTCAGCGGCCGGGACGGCTCCTCGGGCACGTATGACGGGCTCTCGGTCCGCCAGCTCGATGGCACGTAGGAGAAGTAGAGCTTGGCCAGGTCGATCGCGTCACCGTCGTCTGACGCCAGCAGGTCACCACATCCGGAGACGGTGCAGTGCATGCGTGCGCCGCCCATGTCCTCGAGCGAGACGATCTCCCCGACGACCATCTCGGCCATCCGGGGACTGCCGAGGTACATCGACGCGTTGCCGTCGACCATGATCACGATGTCGGTGAAGGCAGGGATGTAGGCACCCCCCGCGGCTGAGGGGCCGAAGAGGCAGCAGATCTGCGGCACCTTGCCCGAGAGCGCGACCTGGTTGTGGAAGATCCGTCCCGCACCGCGACGGCCTGGGAACAGGTCGACCTGGTCGGTGATGCGTGCACCGGCGGAGTCGATGAACCAGAAGATGGGCAGCTCCTCGCGCAGGGCCATCTCGGTGGCGCGAATGATCTTCTCGACGGTGCGGGCGCCCCAGGATCCGGCCTTGACCGTCGGGTCGTTGGCCACCACGATCGCGGGCCGGCCGTCCACGGTCCCTCGACCGGTGACAACGCCGTCAGCGGGCAGGCCCGCAGACATCGCGTTGGCAAAGCGTCCGTCCTCCACGAAGGAGCCATCGTCGAACAGCAGCGAGATCCGGTCACGGACATACAGCTTCTGCTGCGACTCGAGCTTGGCCGCAGCCTTCGGCGGTGGGGTCGCCGACGCGGCATGGGCCGCATTGAGCCGCTGGCGCACGTCCGCCACCCGCGGATCGCCGTTCTCGGTGGGGCCGGCGAACGGCGCCTGCGGCTGGGAGCGGACGTCCGTCATACCGACATCTCCTGACAGTTGCGTATCGGATAAGTGGATCAGGCGCTGGGCAGACCGAGGCCACGCGCGATCACCATGCGCTGGACCTCGCTCGTACCCTCGCCGATCTCAAGGATCTTGGCATCCCGGTAGAAGCGGGCCACCGGGAAGTCCTCCATGAAGCCGTTGCCACCGAAGATCTGCGTGGCGATGCGGGTCGCGGTGACCGCGGCCTCGGTGGAGTAGAGCTTGGCCACAGCGGCCGCCTGCTTGACCTCCTTGACCGAGCGACGCCCTTCGTGGAGCTCGTCCTTGAGCCAGGCAGCCTTGTAGGTCAACGTCCGGGCAGCCTCGACCATCACCGCCAGGTCGGCAACCTGGAACGAGACGCCCTGATTGACGCCGATGGGCCGGCCGAACGCGATGCGAGTCTTGGCATAGTGGGTCGAAGCCTCGAGGCAGGCTTGGGCCAGACCGACCGCCAGGGCGCTGATCGCGATGCGGCCGTCGTCGAGGGTCTTGAGGAACTGTTTGTAACCCAGGCCCTGTTCTCCCAGCAGGTTTGCGGACGGTACACGGCACTTGTCGAAGGACAGGCCATGGGTATCGGACGCGTGCCAGCCCAGCTTCTCGTAGGGCGGCTCGACGATGAATCCCGCTGTGCCAGAAGGGATCAGGATCGTGCTGATCTGGGCCGAGCCATCGGGGTTGTCGCCGGTGCGAGCCGTGACCGTCACGACGGAGGTGATGTCGGTGCCGCTGTTGGTGATGAATGCCTTGGTACCGCTAAGAACCCATTGGTCGCCATCGAGGTTGGCCCTGGTCTTGGTGGCGCCGGCGTCGGAGCCGGCTTCGGGCTCGGTCAGACCAAAGGCTGCGAGCGCACGACCGGCCACGAGATCGGGCAGCCAGTGGTCCTTCTGCTCCTGGGTGCCATAGGTGAGGATCGGGTTGATGCCCAGACCCACACCAGCCGACAGCGTGATGCCGATCGACTGGTCCACCCGGCCAAGCTCCTCGATGGCCACGCACAGGCTCGTGAAGTCGCCGTCGGCTCCCCCGAACTCCTCCGGAACCACCAACCCGAAGAGCCCGAGGTCACCCATCTTGGGAATCAGGTCGACCGGGAAGTGATGCTCGCGGTCCCACGCGGCGGCGTGCGGCGCCACCTCCGCCTCGGCGAACTCGCGCACCACGGCGCGGAAGTCTTCGTGATCCTTGCTCAGCTCGAACATGTGTGGTGGGCCTCTCGTGGGAGCCGAAGAACATCGCGGGATATGCTTGACGTTGACGTAAACGTAAAGCATTCTGGCGGACATGACAAGGATGGACCCGGTGAACGACGTGAGAACAGCCACCGACACGAGAACCTGGACGATCGCGCAGGTAGCCGACGAGTTCGCGGTCACCCACCGCGCCATCCGCCACTACGAGGATCTCGGTCTGATCTCCCCCGAGCGCCGCTCGACCGCGCGTATCTACCACCGACGCGACCGCACCCGGCTCAACCTGATCCTGCGCGGCAAGCGGCTCGGCTTTCCGCTCGAGGAGATCCGCACGATCATCGAACTGTATGACGAGCCGCGGGGCCAGGCGAGCCAGCTCAGCTACGTCCTGGACCAGATACACGACCGGCGCGCCGACCTCGAACGGCGTCGACGCGACATCGAGGACTCGCTCAAAGAGCTAGGTGACTTCGAGCGTCGCTGCCAAGGCGATCTGTTGGCTCTGGGCTCGCCAGGTCGCGCGTCCCCGATCTCCGTCGCCGGGGTCTCGGGCCTGTGATCGCAAATTGTGCCCGCGGCAGGCGCTAGGCTCCGCAGGCATGGTGCCCATCAGCAAGGTGTTGATCGCAAATCGCGGCGAGATCGCGGTTCGAATAGCTCGCGCATGCAAGGACAGCGGAATCGTTTCTGTTGCCGTCTATGCCGATCCGGACCGCGACGCACTGCACGTCAAGGTCGCGGACGAGGCCTACGCCCTCGGCGGATCGACCCCTGCTGACTCCTATCTCGTACAGGAGAAGCTGCTCTCCATCGCGCTCAAGGCCGGAGCTGACGCCGTGCACCCCGGTTATGGCTTCCTGGCGGAGAACGCTGGGTTCGCCCAGGCGGTTCTGGACGCCGGGCTGATCTGGATCGGCCCCCCGCCTGAAGCGATCGACGCCCTGGGAGACAAGGTCAAGGCCCGCCATATCGCGGCCCGGGCGAACGCGAACATGGTCCCCGGCACCTCTGACCCGGTCGTAGACAGCGACGAGGTCGTGGCCTTCGCCCAGAAGCACGGGCTCCCCGTCGCCATCAAGGCGGTCTTCGGTGGTGGCGGCCGCGGGATGAAGGTCGCTCGAACCATGGAGCAGATCCCCGAGAAGTTCGACTCCGCCACCCGCGAGGCCGTCGCCGCCTTCGGCCGCGGAGAGTGCTTCGTCGAGCGCTATCTGGACAAGCCTCGCCACGTCGAGACCCAGTGCCTGGCCGACAACCACGGCAACGTCGTGGTCGTATCGACCCGCGACTGCTCGCTGCAGAGACGCCACCAGAAGCTGGTGGAGGAGGCGCCTGCCCCGTTCCTGTCCCGCCAACAGGTCGCCGAGATGATCCGCGCGTCCAAGGCAGTCCTGCTGGAGGCCAACTACCGCGGTGCCGGCACATGCGAGTTCCTCGTGGGCCAGGACGGCGTCGTGTCCTTCCTGGAGGTCAACGCCCGAATCCAGGTGGAGCACCCGGTCACCGAGGAGGTCACCGGCATCGACCTGGTACGCGAGCAGTTCCGCATCGCAAGCGGTGAGGCGCTCGGCTATGTGGACCCGACGCCGACGGGCCACTCGATCGAGTTCAGGATCAACGGCGAGGATGCGGGCCGCAACTTTCTTCCGGCACCAGGTGTCGTGTCAGTCTTCCGCCCGCCGTCGGGTCCAGGGGTGCGGCTGGACTCCGGTGTGGAGTCAGGCGATGTCATCGGCGGAGCGTTCGACTCGATGCTGGCCAAGCTCATCATCACCGGCAAGGACCGCACGCAGGCCCTCGCTCGCTCACGCCGGGCGTTGGGCGAGTTCGTGATTGACGGCATGCCCACGGTGCTGCCCTTCCACCGGGCGGTCGTCTCCGACGAGGCTTTCGCACCCAAGAACCCCCGCCAGCCCTTTACGGTGCACACGCGCTGGATCGAGACCGAGTTCGTCAACGACATCCCGCAGTATGGCGGAGTGGTCGCCGATGCACCGGAAGAGGCAGGCGAGCGCCAGAGCGTGGTCGTCGAGGTCGGCGGCAAGCGCCTGGAGGTGGTCCTGCCAGGTGGCCTGTCGTTCGGTGGTGGCGGCGCGGTGCGGAAGAAGGCACCCAAGCGTTCCGGTGGCGGCAAGGGTCGCACCGCCGCCTCGGGTGACTCCCTGACTGCACCGATGCAAGGAACCATCGTCAAGATCGCCGTCGAGGAGGGCCAGTCCGTCGACGCCGGCGAGCTGGTGGTCGTGCTCGAAGCGATGAAGATGGAGCAGCCGATCAACGCCCACAAGGCGGGAACCATCACCGGTTTGACGGCAACAGTGGGCGAGACGGTGACCAACGGTGCCGTGATCGCCATGATCAAGGACTGAGCGTTACGGTCGTCAGCGACCCGAGTTGACGGTGATGGCCTGAATGGCCCCGGCGCTGGCACCCCACCGGTCGAGCACGTCGCCATAGACGCCGGCCCGGAGCAGCTCCTCGCAGGCGCCCTGGACGGCATCGCGCAGGGCAGGCTGGCTCTTGGCGACGACGATCCCGTAGAGGCCGGGCTCGTACTGCGTGGTGGACGCGAGCTGATAGTGCGACCCCGTGCGCGGGTCGTGGACGATGAAGATGGCAGGCGGAAGGTCGCTGAGCACGGCGACCGCGCGGCCGGTGCGCAGCTGCACGAGGGCGTCCGAGTTCTTCTCGTAGGTCTTGACCGTGATGGGCTGGATGCCGCAGTTCTTCTGTGAACGGGCGAGCAGGTCCACCTGAGTCGTTCCGCGCTGGACCGCGACGACATGGCCGCACAGGTCATTGATCTCGGTGACGCCGGCCGGGTTGCCCCGCTGAACGACGATCGAGGTGCCGGCGCTGAAGTAGTTGACGAAGTCGGCGCCCTTGGCCCGCTCGGGAGTATCCGTCACAGCCGACATCGCGAGGTCCACGCCACCGCTCTCGACGGCGGTGAGCAGCTCGTCGAAGTGGATTTTGACGAACTCAAGTCGAACTCCCAGGACGCGCCCGATCTCGACGCCGAGATCGGGCTCGACGCCGATGATGGTGCGGCCATTGGGCCCGAACGAGGACATGGGCGCGTAGGTGGCGTCGGTCCCCACCCGCAATACCCCCCGGTCCCGAACCGACTGCGGGAGCCGGTCGTGCAGCGCCTGGCTGAAGCGCGCCCCGTCAGTAGTGGGTGCTGTGGCGGCGGTCGTCGACGGGCCACTGCACCCCGTTGCGAGCGTGGCGACGACCGCCAGGACGAGACCTGCCGCAGCCCGGAGAGTCCGCAGTGGTGCGCGGTTCATGTCGATGCCCTCTCGCTCTCGCGCCCAACGCGCGCTGGTTTGCCTTCTCGGACTGTCGCGGCGGAGGTGGGCGCAGAGCTGCCGCCGAATTCCTCGGCAATCTCGGGCCACGGGTGCGGGCGCGACCACAGGAATCCCTGCGCGTGATCGCACCCGGCCTCCAGCAGCCAGTCGGCGACGTCCTGCGACTCGACGCCCTCGGCGGTGACCTGGCAGCCGAGGCTGTGGCCCAGATCGATGACCGAGCGCACGATGACCCTGTCCTGCTCGTTGCCGGGCAGGCCCGAGACGAAGGTCTGGTCGATCTTGACCTCAGACACCTTGAGGGTGCGCAGCTGGGACAGGCTGGTAAAGCCGATGCCGAAGTCGTCGACAGACATCGAGATGCCCTGCGCTGAGAGCGCGCTGACGACCTGTCCCGCCACCTCTGAGTCAAGAGCCAGCGCGGTCTCGGTCACCTCAAGGTGGAGCCGCTCGGGTCGCACACCGGCCTCTGCCAGGATCGCCTGAACTGCGCCGGCGAAGGTCAACGACCCGAGGTTTCGCGCCGAGACGTTGACGGCAACCGTCCAGTCGTGGCCGGCCGCCGTCCATGCCTCGTGGTCGGCGAGCGCACGTCGGAGCACCCAGCTGGTCAGGGGTTCGATCAGCTCGGAGCGCTCGGCTACCGGCAGGAAGTCCGATGGCGCCATCAGCCCGCGGACGGGGTGCTGCCAGCGAACAAGGGCCTCGACGCAGCCGACCCGGCCGGTGCTGAGCTCCACCTTGGGCTGGTAGTGCAGGACCAGCTCATCGCGCTCCAGCGCACCACGCAGCTCGCGCTGAATGACCAGCATGTGCGTGGTGTGATGTGGGGTCGCGGGGCCGTAGACGACGACCCCGGTCGAGCCGTGCTTGCCCTGGTACATGGCCGCGTCCGAATGCTGGAGCAGGTCCTCGACGGTGTCTGCGTCGCTGGGATAGAAACAGACACCGAAGCTCGCCTCGACGCTGACCGGGACCCCATCGAGTACGACCTCTTCGGCCAGCTCGAGCCGGACCCGGGTCAACAGTTCGACCGTCTCGTCGCGGCCATCGGCGCGCGGCAGGACGAGACCGAACTCGTCACCACCGAGGCGGGCCACTGTGTCGTCCGTGCGCAGCGACTCGGCCAGCCGGCGTCCCACCACGCGCAGCAGCTCGTCGCCAGCGTGGTGACCCAGGGTGTCGTTGACCTCTTTGAAGTGATCGAGATCGATCAGCACGAGTGCACCCTGTTCCCCGCGCCGGCGACGCGCGAGCGCTTCCTCGGCTTTTCGCCGGAAGAGCTCCCGATTGGGCAGGCCGGTCAGCGGGTCGTGCAGGGCCTGGTGCTCGTGTTCGGCGGCGTGGCGACGCAGCGCGCGAGTGGTCCACCAGGAGATGAGGGCCAGGACGGCATAGAGACCGATGAGGCCGAACGCGAGCCGGGTGATCGTGCGACCCGTGACGGCCTGCACCTTGGCGGCGATCGCGTCGTAGGGCAGGTAGACCTCGAGAACCCCAGTGGCCTGACCGTCCGAGGCGGCCACCACAGGCTGCAGGACGCGGATCGCACGAGAGGACGATGACCTCTCCGTGAGGATGCGCACGTCGGTGCGACCAGCCGCCGCAGCCTGGAACGCCGGGTCCGTCGGCGCTACGGCATCCAGCACGCTGCCGTCATCGGAAAAAAGGACGATGCCCGACAAGCTGAGCAGGTGAAGCTGCGACACCGAACCGTTGAAGATTGCCAGGTCGGTGGCCGACTGCAGGCGCTCGCGCACGGCGGCGCTCAGCGCCACCGACAGGTCAGCACCGGCCAGGGCCGGCGCGATGGCCATCTCCTCGATGACGGCGGCTTGCGCGCGCCCTTGGTCACGACCTCGTTCGAGCCCCTGCGCCTGGTAGCCGCGGACGAGCACCGCGCCCAGCAAGGTCAGCGGCACCAAGCTCGCGACGGCATACATGGCGAACAGGCGGGAGCCCGTTCGCCGCAGCCGAGGACTTCTCATGCTCCCCCTTGGGCTGCGCGAGCAACAGCCAGGTGAACCAGGGAGACCAACGTGCTGTATGCCGGCTGCGCCGGTGACGTCCCCACGAGTGATGTCACCCCTTCCTCCTCGCGCCTGCTGCGTGCAGTATGCCCTGCGAAAAGAGGGATTGTGCCAAGTTGACCAAGTCCACGGTGTTGGCACCAGTTTGGCGAACTACCTTGGCGACCTGGTGGTTCAGGCCCAGCAGGAATCAGTCAACGGAGTGCAGCCGCCGGGCCGCCTCGGCGATGGAGCCTGACATGGACGGATAGACGGTGATCGTGTTGGCCACCTGATCCACGGTGAGCCGGTTCTGGACGGCGAGCGCGACCGGAAAGATCAGCTCTGACGCGCGCGGAGCCACCACGACGCCGCCCAAGATGGTGTTGCTGCCGTTGGCGGCGAAGAGCTTGACGAACCCATCACTCGCGTTCTGCATCTTGGCGCGGGGGTTGGTCGAGAGCGGCAACATCACCGCTCGTGCGTCGATGGTCCCTTCGTCGACCTCCCTCTGGGTATGGCCGACGGTCGCGATCTCGGGGTCGGTGAAGATGTTGGCGCTGACACCTCGCAGGTTGAGGGGAGCCACCGCGTCCCCCAACGCGTGTGACATCGCGATCCGGCCCTGCATGGCGGCCACCGACGCGAGGGGAAGGACCCCCGTACAGTCACCAGCGGCATACACGCCTCGCACCGATGTGCGAGAGACCCGGTCCACCCGGATGTGCCCGGAGTCAGTGAGCGCCACGCCCGCCTGAGCCAGTCCCATGTCCTGGGTCTGCGGGATCGAGCCGACCGCGAGCAGCACGTGTGAGCCGGTGACCTCCCGACCGTCCTCCAACGTGACGACCACCCCATCGCCCACCCGTCTGGCGCCAGCGGCGCGGGAGCGGTTCATGACCTGCATGCCGCGTCGCCGGAAGACGTCCTCGATGACCTCGGCCGCGTCGGCATCCTCACCAGGCAGGACCCGGTCACGCGAGGAGACCAGGATGACTTCGCTGCCCAGGCCGAGGTAGGCGTGCGCGAGCTCGGCGCCGGTCACTCCAGAACCGACGACGATGAGCCGTTTCGGGACTTCGGGCAACCCATAGATGTGCTGCCAGGTCAGGATCCGTTCCCCGTCCGGCAGGGCTGAGTCCATGACACGAGGTACTGCGCCGGTGGCTATCAGCACGATGTCCGCGCCCAGCTCCTCGGTCGCTCCTCCGGTGGTTTCCAGCGACACCATCGACGGTGACAGCAGCCGGCCGACACCGCGACGCACG
>JBBQUB010000107.1:0-9718 GCA_038212865.1 Actinomycetales bacterium | reverse complement strand
CGCCGGACGCCGGACTGCAGAGTGAAGACCGGCTATTCGTCTTCTTCGTCCCAGATTCGGGTCTTCCTCGCCGTGCGCGGCATCGATGGAGCTGTGGCGCCATCGCGGGGCGGCGCGGGGGAGGCGGCGCCCTCGAGATGTTCACGTCGGACGCCGACAAGGATCAGGGCGAATCCGACGGGGGCAGCGAGCCACCATTGCAGTGCGTAGGCCAGGTGGGGCCCTTCACCCGTGTCGGGTCTCTCCAGCGGTTGGGGCCGCTCGATCTGCTCGCCGGGCGGGCCAACTTCGGCTTGCATGATCACGTAGGCGCCATACAGCGAGGCTCCCGTCTGTGCCCGGGCCTCGGCGAGGTTGATCGACGCCAGTCGGCCCGACGGCATCTGTCGCTTCAGGCTTGGTTCACCGATGCGCAACCAGCCCGTAACTGTGACTTCTCCAGCTGGGGTGGCAGGTACCGTTGAAGGCTCGGCGGCACTGCGGCCATTGGGAATCCATCCTCGATCGACCAGAAGTGACGTCCCGTCGGCCAGTTCAAGGGGAACGACGACCTCGTAGCCGAAGACTCCGTTGTTGGGACGGTTACGGACGAGCATGAGGCTCAGGGCGGCATAGCGTCCGCTGGCCCTGACCGGGGACCACTCCTCAGCGCGGGGGAGGGGAGACTCGGGACGAGGCATGGCCTTGGACAGCGGAACCGGGATCGCGAAGTAGTTGCTGTTGATCCTTTGGGCCCTCGCGGCTTTGTCTTCATGCCGGTGCCACTGCCATCGGCCGAGGTACGTGCAGGCGACGGCGAAGAGAGCGGCGACCGCCAACGCGGTGAGCCAACGACGTGAAATCACCACCCTGAGCACGCGACGACCGTACGTCATTCCTTGGTAGGTATGAAGTGGAAGGTACCCGCCTTAGGCTTGGAAGCATGACGAGCCCTCCGATCGCCTTCGTGCCTCGCTCTGGCATGCCCGACACGTTCGGCCGGGTCGCCCAGGATCTGCGGGTCTCGGTCACAGACCGCTGCAACCTTCGCTGCACCTACTGCATGCCCGCCGAGGGCCTGCCGTGGATGTCCAAGCCCGAGATGCTCACCGACGAGGAGATGCTGCGGGTCATCGCGGTCTTTGTCGGGCTTGGGGTGCGCCAGGTACGGCTCACCGGCGGTGAGCCGCTGCTTCGCCGATCGCTGGTCGACCTGGTGGCTGGCATCGCCGCACTGAAGCCGCGGCCGCAGATCGCCATGACCACCAACGGGGTTGGCCTCGACCGGCTCGCAGCGCCGCTGGTCAGAGCTGGGCTCGACCGGGTCAACGTCAGCCTGGACACCATTGACCAACAAGAGTTCTTCCGGCTCACCCGACGGGACCGGCTCCAGGACGTCGAGATGGGTCTGAAAGCTGCAGTCTCGGCGGGGCTGACACCAATCAAGGTGAACGCGGTGGCGATGCGCGACGTGAACGACCACAGTGCCGCCGACGTCCTGCAGTGGTGCCTGGACCGCGACTACCAGCTGCGGTTCATCGAACAGATGCCACTGGATGCCCAGCACGAGTGGCAGCGTGACCAGATGGTCACCGCCGACGAAATCCGTGCGCAGCTGTCCACCCGGTTCACGCTGACGCCGCTGCCGGACGAAGCGCGGGGGAGTGCACCTGCCGAGCTTTTCCTCGTGGACGGCGGACCGGCCACAGTGGGGATCATCGCCAGCGTCTCGGCCCCGTTCTGCGCAGCGTGTGACCGGGTCCGGTTGACGTCGGACGGCCAGGTCCGCAACTGCCTGTTCGCCAAGGGCGAGGTCGACCTGCGAGGTCCGTTGCGCGAGGGTGCCACCGATGCCGAGCTGGCAGACCTGATCCAGGGTGAGATGTGGCGTAAGGCTCGGGGCCACGGCATCGGCAAGCCCGGCTTCGTCCAGCCGGAGCGGCCGATGTCGGCCATTGGGGGATGACGCCATTGGGGGATGGCACCGTTGGGGGATGGCACCGTTGGAGGATGGCTTCGGGAGCTGGCGGCAGGGAGCTGGCTGCACGGCGCCGGCTGCACGGCGCCGGGGAGGATCTTCAGCCGTCTCCTTGGGTGCCTTGCGAGTCGCTGAGCTCCGACACCGGAACGGTGTCTTTGAGGAACCCGCGGACCGACAGGAAGTACGACAGCGAAACCCGGTGCTCCTCGCACGCCAGCCAGGTCTTGAGCCGGTCGGGCTCGTGCAACTTCGGGTTGTTCCACAACAGGCCGTACTCCGCGTCGGCGCGACACCCCTTGCCACTGCAGAGTCTGCGGATGGTGGTCTTGGAGACGTTCGTGGTCATTGAGATGGGTCCTCTTCGGGACGATCGGTTGGCGGCTGCGAAGTGTGGGGATCCCTCGTCACCGGTCCGAGCGTTGTACTCGTTCGCGGCCTCGCGGCGTTGGCCATCACGACGGCGACGTAAGGAAGAAGCGCCGCGGCAACGACCAACGACCAGCCCACGAGCGTCCAGTGCAGCCAGGCGAGCGCCACGACCGCCAAAATGAAACACGCGGTGCGGATCCCCATGGAGACCAGATATCGACGCATCCGCTCGCCCTGGTCGTCCTTCAGCGAGGTGGGCAAGCCGGTCACGGCGAACACCTGCTCGGGACGGGAGGCACGCTTTCTCACTCTTCAATAATATGCCCTGGGGGCGCATAAGGCGTACCCATGGGTAGTCGGCTAGCGTCTCAGTGCCCGCCCGACATGGTGTGCCCGATTCATCGAACTGTGCCCGGACCCAAGTGGAGGAACTGATGGCTGACCCTCGCAATGTGCTGATCACGGGAGGCTACCGGGGGATCGGTCTCTCGATCGCCGAGGCCTTCGTTGAGGCAGGCGACAACGTCGTTGTCGTCGACCGTGCGGGTGAGCCACCGCCGGGACTTCTGGGCCTGACCTGCGAGGTGACCAACAGCGAGTCGGTGGATGCAGCGTTCTCTTCCGCCGAGGAGAAGCTCGGCGGGTCGATCGAGGTGCTGGTGGCCAATGCCGGCATCACCCGTGACGGGTTGTTGATGCGGATGAGCGACGAGGACTTCGACTCGGTGATCGACGTCAACCTTGGCGGGGCCTTCCGCTGCTCGCGTCGTGCCAGCAAAGGGATGATCAAGAATCGCAAGGGGCGAATCGTGTTCATTTCCAGCGTTGTTGGGCTGTATGGCTCGGCAGGTCAGACGAACTACGCTGCCAGCAAGTCGGCACTGGTGGGGTTGGCACGGTCGATCTCGCGTGAGCTGGGCGGGCGGGGGATCACGGCCAACGTCGTTGCCCCGGGCTTCATCGAGACGCACATGACGGCTGAGCTGCCCGATGATCTGAAGAAGACCTATCTGGCCGGCATTCCTGCCGGCCGCTTCGCCTCCCCGGAGGAGGTTGCTGCCGTGGTCAGATGGATCGCCTCAGAGGAGGCGGCATACATCACTGGCGCCGTTTTCCCCGTTGACGGCGGCTTGGGCATGGGCCACTAACCCGAACACTGGAAGGACCTTACATGTTGTTACAAGGCAAGAAGCTGCTGATCACTGGTGTCCTGATGGACTCCTCGATCGCCTTTCACGTGGCCAAGCTGGCACAGGAGGAGGGTGCCGAGGTGGTGCTGACATCGTTTGGTCGCGCCATGAAGATCACCCAGGCCATCGCCAAGCGGCTGCCGTCGACCCCCCCGGTGATTGAGCTGGACGTGACGAACCAGGAAGACCTCGACTCGTTGGCCCAGAGGCTGGGCGAGCATGTCGATCACCTCGACGGAGTGCTGCACTCGATCGGCTTCGCTCCGCAGGGTGCCTTCAACTTCCTTGAGGCTTCGTGGGAGGACGTCGGGACGGCGGTTCACACCTCGGCATACTCCCTCAAGGCACTTGCGGTTGCTGCACTTCCACTGATGGCGCCCGGCGGCAGCGTCGTCGGCCTGACCTTCGATGCCAGGTACGCGTGGCCGCTCTACGACTGGATGGGTGTGGCCAAAGCCGCGTTCGAGTCCACCAGCCGATACTGCGCCCGCGACCTCGGTCCCAAGGGTGTGCGGGTGAACCTCGTGGCTGCTGGCCCGATCCGGACGACCGCCGCCAAGTCCGTTCCCGGGTTCCTCGCGTTCGAGGAGATCTGGGGCAAGCGCGCCCCTCTGGGCTGGGACGTCGATGACGCAGTCCCTGCCGCCAAGGCTTGTACTGCGCTCTTCTCCGACTGGTTTCCTGCGACCACGGGCGAGATCATCCACGTCGACGGTGGCTTCCACGCGATGGGTCAGTAACCGGGCGACCAGGACGACTAGAGTCCGCCGCATGAGCACTCCTGCCCCTGTGACGGTCATCGAGGTCCGGGTTCTGGAGGGGCCCAACTTATACTTCCCCCGCCCTGCGATCAAGGTCATCGCGGACTGTCCTGGTTACCTGAGCGCCGACGAGAGGACGCTGCGCGCCATCGCCAGGCGGCTGGGGATGCGCGGCGTACGTCCTGGGGTTCCCGACTCGGAGCAGCGCCAGCAGGCGGTCATGCGGCTTGTGGTGCAGGTGGTGCGCCGGATCGCCGCGCAGTCGGGTACGCCCACATTGGGTGTCCGGGTTCGCACCGGCGGGTCGCGCAGTCAGGTCGTCGTCGCGTTCCCATGGCGCTGGCGGGGCCGGGGCCTGGCCCTTGGAGAGTCGCTGGGGCCGGCGCTGAGTGGGCTGCTGGACCCGGAGGAGGCCGTCCACGAGGGCGCCCTCAGCGCGGCCGTCACCGCGGTCACCCAAGCTGAACAGGGTGCGAAGTCCACTGTCATCAAACCGAAGATTCCCGTTGCGTCGGTCACGGGGACCAATGGCAAGACGACCACAACGCGCCTGCTCGGACACATCGGTATGACGGCCGGGCTGGTCACGGCGTGGAGCTCCACGGACGGGGTCGTCGCCCAGGGCGAGGTGGTGGAGCCGGGCGACTACTCCGGCCCAGCGGGTGGGCGCTATGTCCTCGCCACGACTGGCGTCCAGCTCGGCATCCTCGAGACGGCACGCGGTGGCCTGCTGCTCAAGGGGATGGGCATCTCGGTCAACGACGTCAGCGTCGTCACGAACGTCTCCGCCGACCACCTGGGGCTCCAGGGCATCGACACCGTCGACCAGCTGGCCGAAGTGAAGGCGATCGTCACCAAGATCACCAAACCGACCGGGTGGGTGGTACTGAACGGTGACGACCCCCGAGTGTGGGCCATGCGAGCCGGTATCAAGGCCCGGCCATGGGTGTTCAGCCTCGACCCCGACTCACCAGCACTGCGGGAGTCCTTCAATCTCGGCGGACGCGGCATCACGGTGCTCGATGGCGATATGGTCGTGCTGAGGCCGCATGCTGACCCCGATCATCTGGTGCCTGTCGTCGACGTCCCGGTGACGTTGGCGGGCCTCTCTGAACACAACACCGCCAACGCCCTTGCTGCGGCCGCGGCCGCGTTGGGTCTGGGTCTCTCCCGCGAGGCCGTGGTCCAGGGGCTGCGCACCTTCGAACCTGACCCACGGCACAACCCGGGTCGGATGAACGTCTATTCGCTGCCGCTGGCCGCCGGCGGCACCGCGACAGTGATCATCGACCTCGCGCACAACGAGGCGGGTCTGGAAGCGCTGTTACGGGTCGCGGAGGGTCTTCGGCCGCCCGGGTCCGCGGTCCACCTGGGTCTGGGCACCGCCGGCGATCGTACGGATGACCTCCTGCAGGGGCTCGGCGAGCTGGCCGGCCGCCGGGCCGACCGGGTGTCGGTCGTGCACAAGGCCGAGTACCTGCGGGGTCGCGAGATGGAAGACCTCGAGGCGCAGCTGCGGATCGGGCTGTCCCGGGTCGGGGTGGCCGAGATCGACTCGTACACCTCGGAGTTCGAGGCGTTGCAAGCGCTGGTGACCTCGGCCGATCAGGGCGACGTGCTCGCTGTCATGGTTCACGCGGACCGTGTCAAGCTCGACGATTGGCTCATGGGGAACGGTGCCACGGTCGACTCCGCCATCGAGATACGCCGGAAGGTGATCGCGGCGCGGGGGGAGCACGAGGCGGAGGCCGCCATCGCCAACCTGTGGGCCAACCCTGATCAGCAGGCGCGGCTTGGTATGGCGCAGGCGTTGGCCGACACGGACCCGAGCGATCCGCGGCTGATCTTCGAGCTGGCCAGCGTGCGCGGGGCTGCAGGGGCCGACCGCAAGGCCGTTGTGTTGTATGACAAGGCATTGGGCGCCGGGCTGCGCGAGCCGCACCGTCACCGCGCGCTGATCCAGCAGGCGTCGTGCTACCGCAATGTCGGTGACTTCACAGCGGCCCGTCGGATCCTGGATGTGCTCTCGGACCAGCGGCCCGACAGCGCCGCGGTAGCAGCCTTTCGTGCGCTCACGATGCTGGATCAGGGCGAGCAGAAGGCCGCCGTGGCGGATCTGATCAACGTCCTGCTCTCACACGCTGGTGACGCTGATGACGAGGCCTATCGCGCATCTCTGCACCGCCACACGGAGGAGCTCCGATGACCGCCGCCTTGACCCTGCGTGCTCCCACCCCGGCCGACGCCGCGCGGGTGGCCGACGTCTTCCTGACTTCGCGTCGTACCGCCATGCCCTGGCTGGCTTCGCCGCACACCGATGACGAGACGCGGTTGTGGCATGCGAACATCCTCCTGCCGCGAGGCACCGTTGTGGTCGCCGAGCGGGATGGGGATGTGGTCGGTTTCGCCGAGCCCTCCGAAGGCTGGCTGCACACGCTGTAGGTCGCACTGGTCGCCAGTCCGCTGAGCTGGCGGGCCTCGAGGCGGAGTGCTGTGATGCACCTCAGCCCACGCCGTGTCCGCCCTCCGGAGGTCAGAGCTCGGCTGACGCCGCCGCTTGGTCGCCGGAGAGCTGGGCCGCCTCGGTGCCGGACGCCTGGGCGGCGTCCTGCATCTCCTGCGGATACATGTCGGGGTCTCCGGGGGCTTCGCCGCTGTGCGCTCCGGCCTGAGCCTGGTGAGTGAGGTTCTCCAGCTCGCCCAGGACTGTCGCATGCTTGTCCACGCACAGAACGACGAGGTCGCCCGGGTTGGCGCGGGCCATGCAGTGGCGCACCGACGCCAGCTCCTCCAGGACGATCTCGACCTGGCGACAGCGCGCCGTGCCCTCAGCCATCCGGGCCCGCACCCCCTCTGCCACGAGCTCGGCCGCGACACCCGCTGCACGTCCGCGCAGCCGTTCGTCCTCGCGCACGACAATGACGTCGAAGTGGTCTGCCGCAATGGCACCGAGCTCACGTATGTCGTTGTCGCGGCGGTCACCTGCGGCACCGATCATGCCGATGCGCGAGGCCTTGCCGAGCTCTGCCTGACCAGCCCGCTGCGCCGAGTAAGACTCCACGAAGTCGCCGAGCATGCGCATGCCGGGAGGGTTGTGGCAGTAGTCGACCACGACCTCGATGTTGTTGATGTCGAGCAGGTTCATCCGACCGGGGGAGAGATAGTAGGACGTCGTGAAGGTCCGCAGCCCCTGGCGGATGTCGTGCAGGGGAGCGCCGGCCGCAAACGCGGCGCCGGCGGCAGCCATGGCGTTGGCAACGTTCATCTTCGCGGCACCACCGAAGGTTGAGGGCAACAAGTGGGTCCAGGCCAGCTGCATGCTGCGTCGGCCGTGCCGGATGACGATCATGTCGCCCTTGTCAGTGGGCTCGAGCACGACGGCCCGTCCGCCACGGCGGCAACGCTCATCGATGAAGTCGCGGACCTTGGTGCCCGGCGACTGCAACGAGAACCAGATGATGCTGCCTGAACAACGACGACGCATGGCACGGACCAGATCGTCGTCGGCGTTCAACACGGCGAAACCGTCGCGTGGAACCGCTTCGACGACAACGGCTTTGACGTCCGCCAGCTGCTCCAGGGTGTCGATCCCACCCATCCCGAGGTGGTCTGGCGCGACGTTGGTGACGACCGCGACGTCGTTCCGGTCATAGCCCAGACCCTCGCGCAGAATTCCCCCCCGAGCGACCTCCATGACCGCGAAGTCCACGCGGGGGTTCATCAGCACCATCCGGGCCGACTTCGGGCCGGAGGCGTCGGCCTTGATGACGAGGCGTTCGTCGATCACGATGCCGTCCGTCGAGGTCATACCGACCTTGCGGCCCAAACCCTTGAAGATGTGGGCGATCATCCGGGCGGTCGTGGTCTTGCCGTTGGTACCGGTCACAGCGACGATGGGGACCCGGGAGGCAGCGCCCGGTGGGAACAACAGGTCGACGACCGGCTTGGCGATGAACTGCGGCTCACCGACGGTCGGATGGGTGTGCATCCGGAAACCGGGCGCCGCGTTCACCTCGCAGATGGCACCGCCGGTCTCGCGCACCGGAGAGGCGATGTCCGGGCAGATGAAGTCGATCCCGGCGACATCCAGGCCGATCATGCGAGCAGCCTCCTCGGCGATCTCGACGTTGTCGGGGTGTGCGTCGAAGGTCCGGTCGACCGAGATACCGCCCGTTGACATGTTGCCGGTCAGGGCGAGCTTGACCATGGTGCCGGCCGGGGCGATGCCTTCGAGCTTGAACCCTTGCGCCGCAACCAGATCCATTGCCGCGTTGTCCACCTTGATCCTGGTCAGGACCTTTTCGTGGCCAACCCCCCGACGCGGGTCGGAGTTGGTGATCTCGACGAGCTCGGCGATGGTGTGCTCGCCGTCCCCGATGACGTGGGCCGGCACCCGTTCGGCGATGGCTTGCATCCTGCCGCCCACGATGAGGCATCGATAGTCGCGGCCGATCAGGAGGGACTCGACGATACAGACGCCTCGGCGGGACTCACCCTCGGCGATCACCCAGGCGGCGCGGACAGCTTCGGCGTCCGGGAGGTTGAGACAAACGCCACGGCCGTGGTTGCCATCCAGGGGCTTGACCACGCACGGATAGCCGATCCTGTTGGCGGCTGACACGGCTGCGTCGACGCTGCGCACCGCTTCGCTGCGGGGGACAGGAAGGCCGGCCGAGGCCAAGAGCTTGGTGGTCAGGCCCTTGTCCCCGGCGATGTCGACGGCCAGCGCGCCGGTCATCGAGGTCATGGTGGCCCGGATCCGCTGGGCATGGACGCCCTGGCCGAGCTGGACCAGAGAATGCTCATTGAGGCGGATCCACGGGATGTCTCGTGATACTGCCTCTTCGAGGATGGCCGACGTCGAAGGGCCGAACGCCGTGCGCTCGGCCTGCGCGAGGAAGAGGTCGAGCTCGGCCCCGAAGTCGAAGTCCGGCTCGGACTGGACCAGGTGGTTGACCAGGCGCACCGCAAGCTGCCCGGCGGCCAGGCCGACGCGCTCGTCGACAAAGCCGTAGACGACGTTGTAGACCCCTCGCCTGCCCTTGACCCCGCGGGTCTTGCCCCTGCGCAGGTCATGGCCCGCTTCCTTCTGCACCTGAAGCGAGATGTGCTCGGTCACGTGTCCGAGCCACGTGCCCTCACGAAGTCGCTCAACGAACCCACCGGCCACGCCGCGGGAGCAGGTATGCCCGGCCAGCCCGGGAAGGAGATCGAGGAGGCTGTCGGTGAAGCCATCGATGGTGTTGGTGGGGTGGTCCTCCAGACCACCCAGGTCGACGACCAGATGAATGGCCTGTTCGTAGGACCAGATGTTGGGCCCGCGGTAGACACGCGACTCGAGGATGGCCAGGTCCGGTGAAGCAGGTTGGGCGGGGGTGGGGCGTTCAGTGGCCATGTCCTGCTCCTCAGGTGGGACGGTGTGGTGCGGTCTTGCCGAC
>JBBQUB010000106.1:0-9720 GCA_038212865.1 Actinomycetales bacterium | reverse complement strand
AGTCGACTCAGGAAGATTGCTCAGGGCGCCCAGGAGCGCAAGGTCGCAGAAGAGGAGCGGTCCCAGGATGGGATTCCGGTACAAGAGCCTGGCCCAGACGATGCTCTCAGTTCCAGCTAGATCACCCAAGACATGAAAGGCGAATCCCAGCAGGCCGACGACCACGCTCAGAGCCATGAGATAGAGGAAAAGACGCGTCTCCTTGGAGTTGGCGCGTCGACGAGCAAGATAGAAGCAAGAGAATGCCGCAAGGGTGCCGGAGAATATGGGAATCAACGTATAGATCGGTATGAAACTGAGCCGGGCGTGATCCAAGAATGCTGCTAAGACCGCGGCTAAGAACCCAAGACCAACGAGGTTGAGCAACTTAGAAGAACGGACTGATCCTCGATAGTGCTCACTGGCCAAGGCGTAGACAGCCATCCCGGCAAAGGCTATGGGAGCGGCGAAGGGAGAGCCTTCGACCAGGAGGCGGTGCAAACTGTCCCCACCCGAGCCGGCGTTTCCAGTGAGGTGAAAGAAGGTTCCTGCCACTCCAACACCCACGCCCAACCACATCACTACTTGGAAGACTCGCCTGACCACGGCATTGGTTCGCAGTAGGAGATGAACCAGAATCGCCAGGGCCGCCAGTGGGCTGTAGACCAACGGGATCAGTGCCCATCGGAAGAAGTTGTTCTGAGAGTGAGCCATCAGGACGTCGACACCGACAAAAAAAAGTTGGAACACATGACCGCCAGCAAGAGCGAAGTCTTATGGGTGGCCAGGGGAAGAAGCTTCAACCGGTCCACAAGTATCGGCATCGCTAGTTTTTCGCCTTCAATGTCTCAGCTTCAGCTCCCAGTTCGACCAGAGCTTTCTGCTGTTCATAGATGCCGTGCCAGTTTACGTAGTCCGGCCCACCCATCACCGCACCAGAGCGGGCCCGGCGTCCTTCATGGTGCCAGAGCTCGAAATAGGTGAAGTCGATCGGATAGGCCAGCGGCTTGGTCCCCAGTAACCCCCGGCCGCGTAGATCGGCGAGGATGCCTTGGCCCTTGACCACATTCTCATTAGTGAGCCTGATGGTGGTGTCCGCTTTAGCCATCACATCCGTGATCGAAGGCTGGGCGTGACAGTTGAGGCAGATGGAGTTCATGGTTTCTTCGCGCTTGTCCCCATTCTCTCGGATGATGGCGATTTCCGGTGCCAGGTTCCACTTCAGGCGCTCACCCACGTTGTGGGTTCCTTTGACGCTGCCGAATGCCGACATGTGACAGGTGGCACAGGTCGGTGCGGGAAAGTCCTTCACAGTGAGGGTTCCGGCTGGCGCATCCATGTTGAACTTCTCTTTGTTGGCCTGGTAGAACGCGCCGTGCGCAGACTCGTTGTAGACCTCAGATTGCGGATGGTCAGGTCCCAGGTGGCATTGGGCGCATGTCTCAGGCTTGCGGGCCTGAGCAACGTCAAACGAGTGCCTGAGGTGACACTTGGTGCAATCTCCAAAGCTTCCATCCAGGTTCTTCTGGCCGACAGCATGACAAACCTTGCAGGACTGGGCGCTGGCGTCCTTGCCGATCAGGGTAGCAATGGGATTTGCCTTACCGGCTTTTAGCGGTTGTCCCGTGGCGTCGAGCAGATGGTTCTTGGCCAGTTCCTCACGCGTGAAGTCCTTCGCTCCGTCAACGGCATACCAAGACTTTGCGGCATGGTTGCTGCTGTCGAATTCCTTGACTTCGACAGCATGGCATGTCGCGCAGTTCTTCGGGGTCGACTTGGCTACGATAGCCACGTTGAAGTGCTCTTTGGTCAAGGCCTTTTGGCCAGCAACTGGCCGGTGGCAGTCAAGGCACTGAACTCCATTACTGGAGTGCTTGCTGTCATGATACAGAGTGACGACGCCAGGACTCTTCTTCTCATGGCAGTCGACACAGCCCTTATTTTCTCCAAAGGCTGCGCTGATCACGCTCAGCGTTGGGACACGTGTCTCTATTCCATCGGGCCCGATCACGAAGTGATAGGCCAGGAACAATAACCCGACGAGGGCGATTGTTCCCGTTCCCAAGGTGACGATCATGCGTCGAGTTGTTTGCGCCATCTGCCTGTGATCTTCCAATCTCAAGTCGTTTGTGCTTTCCTGAAAGCGAGTAACCCAAGGAATGTTGAAATCTCATCGGGTGTGACTGAAATGTCCGATGAGGCGTACGTTATCACGGTTGTGGTTGGATATATTTGTGACCAAGGTCATGGACGTGTTTGAGCGTTTATGGTGGACAAGGCCATAGGGGCGTGCGTGCCGACCGACGCCGACCCAGTCAAGTCATACGTTCGTTTGGGGATAACAGCCTTCACATTCTGGGAATGATGCGAAGCGGAGTCAGGCGCCCGCAAGGGTCGCCAGTTGGTTGCCTTGGTGGAAGACGAGAGTGCCTCGTCACCCGCGTGCGGGTGGTTTTCGGTGGGAACGCGGCACTGGTACTGGAGCCATCCGGTGGCCCTCTGGTTGAGGGAGCCAGGCGCACCTGATGTACGAAGGGTGACCGAGCCATTTCGAGGGTGGGCGACGCGGACAACCAGCCAGTGAGCTAGCCGCCAAGCAATCGGCACCGGTCCAACGGTGTCGTGCAGCCGTGCACTATTCGTGAACCGGCCAACCCAAGGCGCCCAAGGCTGCCATCAACGGTTGAACGGCGGCGGGCAGGACAGACAGCTCGGCCAGGCCGACCGGTTGGCCCACCCCGTGCTCAAGGTGCAGGTCCTCCATGTTCACGCCGGCCTCGCCGACGTCGCGCAGGAGACGACCCAACGCTCCAGGCTCATCCGGGACGACAACGACGACGGTGGCGTAGGTCGTCGGGGCGGCGCCGTGCTTGCCTGGGATGCGCGCGTGCCCAGCGTTGCCGTCGGCCACCGTCCGAGCCAGGACGGCACGAGCGCCCACACTGCCGCCATCGGAGTCAGACTCCAGGTGGCGCAAGGCCACAATCACACCATCGAGCTCCTGGGCGAGCGACTCGAGGACGCCTCGCACCGCTGGTGCATTGCCGGCCAGGATCTGGGTCCACATGCTCGGGTCGCTGGCCGCAATCCGCGTGACGTCGCGAATCCCCTGTCCTGAGAGGGCAACTGCGCCGGACGACAGATCGCGCAGGCGGCTGGCCACCAGGCTGGCTGCAATCTGAGGAACGTGCGAGACCGCCGCCACAGCAGCGTCGTGCCCATCAGGGGTCATGACAAGAACTGCAGACCCTGCCGCTGTTGCGATCTGGCGTACCAGCTCAACGGCACCAGCCGACGCCTGTGGTCCCGGCGCCACAACCCACGAGCGTCCTTCGAAGAGGTCGCCCTGGGCGGCTACTACCCCCGACCTCTCTCGCCCGGCCATGGGGTGCGACCCGACGTAACGCGAAAGGTCAACCCTTTTGTCCTGCAACGACCTCAAGACCGCGCCCTTGACGCTGGCGGTGTCGGTCACGACGGCTTCCGGGAAGTTAAGCAGCTCGTGGGCGACCACGAGGGCCACGACATCAGGGGGTGCGGCAACGACGACCAGCTCGGGGTTGCCGTCGGCGTCGGCCGCCAGCGCTCCCGCTCCCAGGTCGCGAGCCAGGGCCGCCGCCGTGGGCGAGGGGTCATCCAGCGAAACATGAAAACCCTTGCGAGACAGCGCTATTCCCAGACTCGCACCGATCAGGCCGGTGCCGACGATCCTGATCCGGCGTCCGTCGAAAGGTGAGGCATTACTCACTGGGCGAGGTCTCGGCGCAGGGCGGTGGCCCCCCGCAGGTAGACGTGGCTGATCTGCCCGCGGGACAGCATGGTGTTCACATGGGCCATGACGCGGATCACCCTCGGCATCGCCCCCACAATGTCGAGCTCTTGCGTGCACATCAGCGGGACATCGCCCAGGCCCAGCTCACGCGCGGCCACGGCCGGGAACTCACTGCGCACGTCAGGAGTGGCCGTGAACAGGATCGAGATGACGTCGTCCTTGGTCAGCGTGTTCGCCTCGAGAATCGCCGAGACGAGCTCGCGCGTCGAGGACAGCACGTGCTCGCGCTCATCGACGTCGAGCTGGATGGCGCCCCTGATGGCACGAACTGCACTGACCCGCATCGGCGTATCTCTCACGCGCGCAACGCTAGCGACCAATGGCGCAGTGATGTCATCAGAGTCCAGCAGCTGAGTAAAGCTGGCCGATCTCGGGCTGGTTGAGAGCACGCATCCGACCCGAACGCAGGTCGCCGAGCCGGATCGGGCCGACATCGGTGCGGACCAGGGTGATCACCGGGTGGCCCACGGCCTCGAGCAACCGTCGGACGACATGCTTGCGGCCCTCGTGCAGCTGGAGCTCGACCAAGGCCCTGCCCGGGGCGGAGTCCACGAGCTTGAAGGAGTCGACCTTGACCGGCCCGTCAGGCAGCTCGATTCCCTCACGCAACGTCCTGCCCAGCTCGCGCGGAACCGGACCCGGTATCTGGGCCAGATAGGTCTTCAGCACGCCGTATGACGGGTGCTGGAGCCGATGTGCGAGCTCGCCGTCATTGGTGAGCAGCAGCAGTCCCTCGGTGTCGACGTCCAGGCGCCCCACATGGAAGAGCCGCTCCTTGCGGTTGCTGACGTAGTCCCCCACGCAGGGACGGTCGAGGTCGTCGCTCATCGTCGACACGACACCCAAGGGCTTGTTGAAGGCAAGATAGACGCGCGACTCATCCAGGGTGACCCTGGACCCATCCACGTTGACGGTCTGCTTTTGGGGGTCAATCCGTACGCCGAGCTCGGTGACGAGGTGGCCGTCGACTTCAACGCGACCTGCCGTGATCAGGTTCTCGCACGCGCGCCGACTGCCGACGCCGGCCGCCGCCAAGAGCTTTTGCAGGCGTACGCCATCGGGGTCGTGCACATCGACCTTGACCGCCGGCCGATCCCGCTGCGGGGGCAGCCGAGTGGGTTGGCTGGGCTTCGTGGTCCCACTACTCCCACGCTGGGGAGCGGCACCGCGCTGAGCAGCGCCGCCACGGGCGCCGCCCTCGTTCGGACGCTTGCGTGGGCCATCAGAACCGGCACGGGCTGGCTTGCGGTCGCTCATGCCCGGCTGTCCTTTGAGAGGGCCGCAAGTTCGTCGAGCACATCAACCTCGGGTAGGTAGGGGGCGAGGGCCGGCAGCTCGTCCAGGGAGCCGAGGCCAAGTCGTTGCAAGAAGTAGGGCGTCGTTCCGTACAGGATCGCACCACTTTCGCGTTCGACCCCCATCTCCTCGATCAAGCCCCGGCTGTGCAGCGTCCGCACGACACCGTCGATGTTGACACCGCGAACGGCGCCAACCCGCGCCCTGGAGATCGGCTGCCGATAGGCGATGACCGCCAGGGTCTCCAGAGATGCCTGGGTGAGCTTCGCCCGCTGACCATCCATCAGGAACTTCTCGACGACGGGGGCGTAGTCCGAGCGGCTGTAGACCCGCCACCCACCGGCTATCGCCTTGAGGGTGAACCCCCGGTTTCCCTCGTCGTAGTCCGCGGCCAAAGCATGGAGGTGATCGACCACGTCATCCAAGGGCAGCTCTAGCGCTGAGGCCAACGACAGCTCCGTGACCGGCTCGTCAATGACCATCAGCACGGCCTCGATCGCACCGCGCGCGCCACCGGGGAAGTCGTTGATGTCAAAGGCGACCTGGCCCTCTGGGACCTCGCCGGGTTCGACCAGGCTGGGTTGCACCAGGCTGGGTTCGACCAGGCTGGGTTCGACCTCGCCGGCCGCTAACGGCTCCAACATCTGGTTCTGGCCCGGCTTGGCGGGTACTTCACTCAACTGGATCCACCGTCTCATCCTTGAACACGACGTCTTCATCGGCTTCATTGATCACTGGGTCTTCAGGGGACTCATCCGCCTCATCGGACTGATCGAACTCGTCACTGACGCCGATCTCCCCATCGTCCTGACCGGTCCACCGGACGGTCAGCTCGGCGAAAGACTCGCTCTGGTCGAAGGCGATCACCGACTCGTGGAAAAGCTCCAACAGGGCCAGGAAGCGCGCGACGATCACTAAGGTGCTCTCGGCATCGGCGACCAGAGACCCGAAGGAGCACGATCGCGACGTTCGCAGCCGCGCCACGATCAGGGCAGCCTGCTCGCGGACGCTCACCGCCGGCGTGTGCAGGTGGTCCAGACCGACGGTAGGCACCACCTTCGGCACCATCGCCCGGGCTGCGATCATGGCCAGTTGTTCGGGCGTCACGCTCATGACCAGTTCCGGGAGCAACGCCGCGAAATGAGGCTCCAGACCGGCCTGGCGGGCCGTCATACGGCCGGCGGTCGCCATTCGCTCGGCGAAGGCACCAGCCACCTGCTTGAAGGCGCGGTACTGCAACAGCCGGGCAAAGAGCAGGTCGCGCGCTTCGATCAGGGCGAGATCCTCCTCGTCCTCAAGACCGAGCTGCGGGAGGAGACGGGCCGACTTGAGGTCGAGCAGGGTGGCCGCCACCAGCAGGAACTCGGAGGCCTGACTCAGGTCCCATTCGGTGCCCGAGGCCTGATGAGCCCTGATGTGGGCCATGAACTCGTCGGTCACGGTGGCCAGGGCGATCTCGGTGATGTCCAGCTTGTGTTTTGAGATCAACCCCAGCAGCAGCTCGAACGGGCCCTGGAAGACGTCCAGGTGCACCTCGAACGGCCGGCTGCCGGCCCTGCGCAGCACGCCACCTGGCGTCAGGTGGGAGCCGAAACGGGTCGAGGCCCCAGCGACGACCTCGTCGGGGCCGATAACAACGTCGGCGTTGCCGACTGCGCCGTTCACGTCGGCAGAGACCTCGGGCGCGGAGGCCTGCGCCATGATCCTCAGGCCACCCCGCCGCGCGAGATGAGCTCGCGCGCCAGCTGCCGGTAAGCCTCGGCGGCTGGGTGGGTCGAGGCATAGGTGGTGATGGGCTCGCCGGCCAGGGAGGCGTCCGGGAACTTCACCGTGCGGCTGATGACGGTGTGGAAGACCCGGTCGCCGAAGTGGTCCACGACGCTGCGGACGACCTCCTTGCTGTGCAGGGTCCGGCCGTCGTACATCGTGGCCAGAATGCCGTCAACCTCCAGTCGAGGGTTAAGGCGGTCACAAATCTTGTCGATGGTCTCCACCAGCAGGGCCACGCCACGCATCGCGAAGAACTCGCACTCCAGCGGGATGATCACGCCGTGGGCGGCGGTCAGTGCGTTGACCGTGAGCAGGCCCAGCGAGGGCTGACAGTCGATCAGGACGACGTCGTAGTCGTCCACGATCGGCCGCAGGACCCGCGCCAGCACCATCTCGCGGGCCACCTCGCCGACCAGCTGTACCTCGGCGGCAGACAAGTCGATGTTCGCAGGGATGATGTCGAGGTTCTTGGTGCGGGTGTGTTGCACCACCGTCCGGATGTCGTGGCCGCGCTCCATCAGCAGGTTGTAGATCGTGACGTCGAGCTCATGGGTCGGGACGCCAAGGCCGACCGACAGGGCGCCCTGCGGGTCGAAGTCGACCAGCAGCACCTTGCGACCGCACTCGGCGAGGGCGGCGCCGAGGTTGATGGTGGTCGTGGTCTTGCCGACCCCACCCTTCTGGTTGCACATCGCGATGATGCGCGCGGGGCCGTGGCTGCGCAGGGGGGCGGGCTCGGGGAAGTTGGGCATCGTGCGACCTGTGGCCCCAAGCTGGCCGGCGCCAGCACCCTGGATGCCGGGTAGCAGGGCCGGAATACGCTCTGACGCTTCCGCTGCGGCATCGGCCGCCGAGTCGTCAGCGCTCTGACCCTTGGTGGCTGTAGTCACCTCGTCAGTCACAGGTGGTTCACTCCCAGCGGCGTCGACAAGTCATCGGTCAGCCTCTCGCTGAACGGGTTTGACCCTAGTCGCGCCAGTGGTCCGGCTTCAAGGCAGGGTGCGGGGTGTCGCGGGCGTAATTGGTCAGCGGGCCCGTGGATGGGCCTCGGCGAAGACCTCGCGCAGGCGTTGGACGGTCACCATGGTGTAGATCTGGGTGGTGGTCACGGAGGAGTGCCCGAGCAGCTCCTGGACCACGCGTACGTCAGCGCCGCCGTCGAGCAGGTGGGTGGCGAAGGAGTGCCGCAGAGTGTGCGGGCTGACTTTGCCGCCAAGTCCAGCGCGTTCGGCTGCGGCGTGGATCACTGCCCAGGCACTCTGCCTGGTCAGCCGACCTCCTCGTTGGTTGAGGAACAGGGCCGGCGTCCCCTTACCCTTGAGCGCCATGGGCGGACGAGCACGGACCGTGTATGCCGTGACGGCGTCGCGCGCGTAGCTTCCGAGGGGCACGACGCGCTCATGGCTTCCCTTGCCGAACAGGCGCACCGACCCCTCTTCGAGGTCGATGTCGTCAACGTCGAGGCCGACCGCCTCGCTGATCCGGGCACCGGCGCCGTAGAGGACCTCCAGCATTGCGCGATCGCGCAATGCTGCCGGGGTGCCCCCCACGCTCGCCACCGACAGCAGCCGTTCAACGTCGTTGACCGAGATGGCCTTGGGCAGCCGCTTGGGAGCCTTGGGCGGAGCCACTCCTCCGGCCGGATCGGTGAGCGTCTCCCCCTCGATGGCCAGGAAACGGTGGAAACCGCGCACCGCCACGAGAGTCCGAGCGGCCGAGGACGCGGCCAGCGGGCGTCTTTCGGGCGATCCCTCCCGGAGTGAGGCCAGGAACTCGGTGATGTCAGCCTCCCCCACCCCAGCGGGATCAGTGATCCCCCGGCCAAGCAGGAACTGCTGGTAGCGGGCGAGGTCACGCCGATACGAGCTCAGCGTGTTGGCCGCTGCCCCGCGCTCGACCCGAAGGTGGTCCAACCACCCGCGGGCCGAGCGATCCAGAGGCGAACGCGCAGCTGGCAGATCAGCGACCGGACCCGTCGAGCCCAGGGTGTCCAGCGTCAGCGCAGTACCTCCTCGAGGGTGAGCGAGGTCATGCCGTGCGCCTCGGCCACCGGGCCGTAGGTCACGGCTCCGTCGTGGGTGTTCAGACCCAGC
This sequence comes from Actinomycetales bacterium, assembly GCA_038212865.1. Classification (GTDB taxonomy): domain Bacteria; phylum Actinomycetota; class Actinomycetes; order Actinomycetales; family Dermatophilaceae; genus UBA4719. Next base: position 750 of record JBBQUB010000106.1, on the reverse strand, counting down.
GCCAGCGCATGATCGGCCCGCAGTGCGTCACGCCAACCGTGGTTGGCGAGCTCTACGGCATACGGAAGGGTGACGTTGGTCAGCGCGTAGGTGGAGGTGTGGGGCACCGCGCCCGGCATGTTGGCGACGCAGTAGAAGACCGAGTTGTGGACCGGGTAGGTCGGGTCCGCGTGCGTCGTGGGACGAGAGTCCTCGAAGCAGCCCCCCTGGTCGATGGAGATGTCCACCAGGACCGAGCCCGGCCTCATCCGGGATACCTGCTCGTTGCTGACCAGGGTCGGAGCCTTGGCGCCGGGGACCAGGACCGCGCCGATGACCATGTCCGCGTCGATGATGGCGCGCTCGATCTCATAGGCGTTGGAGGTGATGGTCTGGCAGTGGCCCTGATAGATGGCATCCGCATGGCGAAGTCTGGCCACGTCTCGATCAAGCAGGAGGACCTCGGCCTGCATGCCCAAGGCGATGGCCGCGGCGTTCATCCCGGAGACGCCGGCGCCGATGACGACGACCTTGGCGGCGTAGACACCGGAGACGCCGCCCATCAGAACGCCGCGGCCGCCATTGGCACGCATCAGCGTCGCCGCACCCACCTGTGGTGCCAGCCGGCCGGCGACCTCGCTCATCGGAGCCAGCAGCGGCAGCGAGCGGTCGGGAAGCTCGACGGTCTCGTAGGCGATGCCGGTCACCTTGCGCTTGACCAGCTCCTGCGTGAGCGGCTTGTCGGCCGCCAGATGCAGGTAGGTGAAGAGG
>JBBQUB010000105.1:0-9735 GCA_038212865.1 Actinomycetales bacterium | reverse complement strand
GGCGCCCGGAGTCGACGAACATGTTGCGCGGCGCGTAATCGCCGTGCCCGAGTGCCAGCGGTAGCTGCTCCGGCAGGACGGCGGCAGCGAGCTCGGCGGCTCGAACGGCTAACCGTCCGATGGCGCGGTCACCCACCAAGGGCCGCAGGAACGCGTCGTAGGCCTGGAACTGCCGCACCACGTCATCGCGGTGCGCCTGACGTGCGGGAACCGTCCCGGCCGGAGCCGCGCCCTGGAAGACACGCAGCCACTCGCCGGCCAACCGGCAGGCGGTCGCCGGGTCGATCGCCGTAGCCGCTGCACGCCGTCGCGCGAACCGACGGGTGTCGAGCACCACGCGACGTAGCGTCGGGGCAAGGACGAACTCCATGAGGAGCAACGTCTCACCCTCCCGATGGTCAAGCGGCCGCACGACTTTGAACGAGGTCCGGTCCGGCCCGAAGGCTTCCTCGATCGTACGCAGGCCGCCGTACTCGAGCGTCGTCAGCTCAGCAGCGGTGACGGCGTCAGAGCGCAGCCGCGGCCGAGGGGACGCACGGACCAGGTCGGCACCTTCGCGACGCACCTTGGCCAACACAGCCGGCTCGGTGTCGCCGTCCAGCGTCGCCGTCAGGAGCAGACACCGCGGACGGCTGCTGAGGACCCGTACCCGGACATCCCCGGCGGCAGCTGGGCGGTCGGGGAACCAGGTGGCCGCATGCGCCTGCACGCGTGCGCGGGTTTGGTCGACCGCGGACTGCACGAAGGCCTCGTGACGCTGAGCGTCGGCACTGTTGCCCATGGTCCCCACTCACCCGGCAGCGGCTCGGAATCTGAAAGCCTGCACATAAAGCCCGCGGCTCGCGGGCGGTCACAGTAACATGCAGGGGAACATGTCGGGCGGCAGACAGGACGTCGTCACGGCCTCGCCACCCCGGGGGGAAGGACGTTACTGGTGTCACCGTATGTCCTGGCCTTCGTCGTGGGTCTGCTGGCACTGGGTCCCGTCATCATCTGCCTCCGGCGCCCCCTCGACATCACCCTCCCGTTGTATGCAGCGCTCATCCCCTACGGGCCGCTCATCGCCCTGACGCACGTGACCAAGGGCAACAACGCGTCCATGTGGACCCGCTTCGGCACGCTGTCCTCGATCGTCGGCGTGCTGCTCGTGATCGGACTCCTGCTGTCGCTCATGGCCGGGCGCAAGGTGTCCGTTCCCCTGTCTCCGACGATCCCGTTGTGGTTGCTGATGCTGGGCGTGGCCGGCGCCACCACGTTGTGGAGTCTTGACCCCGTTCACTCGGCCAACGGGTTCCTGTCGCTGGGGAGCCTGCTGCTCGTCTACCTGCTGATCTCGTTGAGTCCCATCGACCGCAGGATCTTCACCCGCACCGAGAACGGACTGCTCTTCGGTGGCGTCACCGTGACCTGCTACGGCCTGGTCCAGCTGTTCCTGCTCGGTGGCTTCCCGAACGACGCGGCCAGCAAGGCCGCTGGTCTCGGGGGACGCTTCGGCAACGACATGCTCGGCCCCAACAACGAAGCCATCGCGCTCCTCCTGCCGCTCTTCATCGCGGTCTTCCGCTCACTGACGCGCCCGGAAGCCCGGACGCGGGCGATGTACTCCGGCATGGCCGCTCTGATGCTGATGGGCATCGTCATGACCGGCTCGCGTGGCGGGATCCTGGCGGCCGTGGTGAGCGCCCTGGTGATGGTCGTCACCAGCCGGCAGGGTCGGGGACGGCTGTTGAGCTACACCGCCGCCGCCATCGCCTTTGGTGCGATCGCGTTCTTCCTGCATCCGTTCGGCCTTGCTGAACGTGCCGTGACCACCTCCTCGTCCTCGGGCCGGACGGACATCTGGCGCGTCGGAGCCGCCGCCTGCCCCAAGTACTGTCCGCTCGGCGCCGGCTGGGAGTCCTTCCCGCTGGTCTACGCCGAGACGCAGCCCACGGTGCCCGACGCTGCTGTGCTGGTCGGCAAGGGAGGGTCGTACCAGCCGCACAACGTGATCCTGCTGGTCGCCATCGAGCTCGGACTGCCGGGCCTGATCCTGCTCTTCGCTGTGCTTGGTGTGACGTTCGTGGAGGCGTTCCGCCTGCCGCACTGGCTGCGAGGTCCACCGCTCGCCGCGCTGAGCGGTACCTACCTCTCGGCCATGTTCTTGTCCAACCTGGAGTTCAAGTTCTTCTGGATGGCACTGATCATGGTCGCCATGTCGCGCAGCCTGAGCATCGTCGAAGACCCCACGGGAGTTGACGGCAGCAGCGGACAGCGTGAGTTCCTGCTGCCGGCGGCTTCCCCGTCGCGGCGCTGATTCAGCCGAGCGCACCGCATCCTGATCGGCCCGCGCCTCGGCCCGTGAACCCGCCTGATCGGCCCACTCAGGTGGTGACGTAGCCCCACCGCTGGCTGACAGGTGCGTCGAGCAAGGAGTCGAGCCGCGTCACCTCGGCAGCGAATTCGCGGCGCAACTCAGCAGCGACCGCCGGGTCGAGCGTGGGCTTGTCGTCCGTGTAGGACCGGTAGAGCGCGGACCGCAGCACGACTGATCGCTTGACCCGCGACCGCAAGCGGCGCAGGCCCAGCTTCTTGATTGTCTGCGATGCCGACTTCGCGGCTGAGGCGATCGCCTTGTTGCGCGCCTTTCCGGCCGGCATCCGGCTGCGCAGCGCGGTCTGCGGCAACGGCAACTGAGCCACCCCCAGAAACGCAAAGACATCGTCGGCGTACTGCTGGGCGTCGGCTCGCAGCTCGTCGAACAGGCCGACGTGGAGCTGGTCGACCGGGAAGAACTCGAGGTAGCGCTCCAGGTGAGTGGCGTATCTGCCTCGCTGCACCAACCGCGGGTACGCCTCGAGGGCGGCTTCGAAGGTGCCGTCGAATTGGCCGTTCTTCACCAGGTCGAGGTAGTCGGAGAAGGCGCGGTCGACCGGTTCACGCAGGCAGACGAGCAGGCGCATGCCGGCGTTGAGCTCGGCGATCCGCGGCGCGGCCTCGGGGGACGACAGGTAGCTGTGTGAGATCTCGCCAGCCGCAGTCGCTCCGTTGGCGGCCTCGAACTGGTCGAGATACCAGCTCTGGCCGCGGTCGAAGTGCTGGTCGAAGTAGTAGAGCCCCTTGTTGGAGGCCAGGTAGACATCGGGGTGCAGGGCCAGCGCGTTGAACAGCCAGGTGGAGCCGGCTTTGCTGGTCCCGATGTACAGGAAGTTGGGCCCGGGTGCGTCAGTTTCCACTGGGGTCATAACCTCCCGGGAGCACGTCCCAGTACTGCGGGGTGAAAGGCAGTCCGCACAGGTCTTCTGCCGTTACGTCCCACAGCTGCCCGCGACCCTCCTTGACGGTATTCTCGAGCTTGAGCGCCGTCGTGCCACCGGAGTCACCCAGGTACATGCCGTACTCCTGGAGCCCCTTGGCGATCACCAGCGCCTGCGGGTGCAACCCCATGCGGTTGAGGTTGACCTCTGGCTTGATCCGCAGCCGCAGGCCCTCAGGCGGGATGGCGGGGTCGTCACCGAGGTAGTCGCCGTCGGAGCCGGTCATCGGGAAGACCCACTTGTTGGCCAGCTCCGGGCCCGAGGCGACCTTGACGACACTGCCGACATCACCGGCCTTGACCGTGTCGAGGCGCACGACCGAGGTGGCTCCATTGTTGCCGCGGTGGCTGCCGCGGTTGCGCGGGTCATCGGACTTCCCCGTGGCCTCGATGAGCCCGTTGGAATCAAGGTAGGTGACGGTTGCGCCGCTGGCCGACCAGGTGTCCGTGCGCAGATCGTGCTTGGCGTCGGTCAACAGCGTGACGTAGCCCGCCTTGATGTCGTAGACCGTCATGCTGCCGTCCGAGTTGTTCGCCGCCTCGGCTTTGGCCGGGATCCTGAGCGCTGAGAGCTCCGGGGGACGGCTCGGCGGCAGGCCGGAGACGTTGTAGCGGGTGTCCCCCGGCTTCGCCCAGTAGACCGGCTGGCCCCAGGGGTTGTGATCCGCGCCCGCGAGCCGCAGGCAGCCTTGCCGGCTCTCGGGGCCGGTGCGCAGGTAGTCGAGGATCTGCGTCTCGTACGGATTGTGCGGCGCGTTGAGCGGAACCGGGGTGTTCCACCAGGAGTTCGGCTCGAAGGCACGGTAGGGCTGACCAGTCGCGTCGGTCGGAGCGGTCTGGTACCCGTGGTTGGGGGTGGGCTTGACCGGCGGAAGCGTGACCGGAGTCTTACTGTCCGGAAACAAAACAAAACTCAGAGTGACGATGAGGGCCGCCGTCAGGGCGACTGCAAGCGCAACGAGCCAGAACCGTCGCCGTTTGCGATGGGAGCCGTCGGAGCGAGCAGTCTCGCCGGAGCGTTCAGCAAGCATGCCGGGGACCTTCACCACTCAGCCATGATATAGATCGTCGGTCGTGGCGCAGCCTAATCTGAAAGGCTGGTCGGCGTCAGGTCACGGCCAGCGGGGCCGAACAGGGGGTCTCAGCGTCCCCCAGGGATACAGCGAGTGGACGAGGAGGCACCAGGGTGGGCCAACCCGAAAGTCCGATCAAGGTGCTGTCCGTGGTGGGGGCCGGCCGGAGCGGCACCACGGTCCTGGCCAGCATCCTGGGTGAGGTGCCCGACTTCGCCAGTGCCGGCGAGCTGCGCTGGCTCTGGCTGCGCGGAATCGTCGAGCGGCGACCCTGCGCATGTGGCTTGGCTCCCGCTGACTGCCCCATCTGGGGTCCCGTCGTGGGTCAACAGCTCGAGGCAGCCAGCCGACCTGGCGGTCGCTCGGTCGACGAGATCATCGCGGCGCAGGCCGAGATCGCGGCCGTTTCTCGCCGCGCACGGGTGCTCAGCAGCGCCGCGGGTGGTCCGACACGCTGGCAGGCACTCCAGACCGTGCGCGAGGCCACGGGCCTCGCCTGCCGGTCCTTCGCTGCCGTCACCGACGCCCGGGTCGTCATCGACACGTCCAAGCGCCCGCACGACGCTGCGGTCATCGCCGGCCTACCTGACGTCTCGCACTTCGTCCTCCATGTCGTGAGGGACCCACGCGCTGTCGCCCATTCCTGGCGCAGGGCCAAGACCTTCACTGTCGGCGGCGAGACGCACACGATGGGCACGCGGCGGCTGCCCTCGACCGTCCGCCGGTGGTACGCGAGCGGTCTCGGTACCGAATACCTGCGCAGGCAGGTGCCCGACAAGCGCTGGCTGCGGCTCCGCTATGAAGACTTCTGCGCGGCCCCGGAGGAGGCGTTCGGCGCCATCATGGGCCTCCTCGATGAGCACGGACAGTCCCCGTTCGAGAGCTCCGATACCGTACGGCTGCATCCTGGACACATCGTCGCGGGCAACCCCAGCCGGTTCACCGTCGGCTCGGTCAAGATCCGGGTCGACGAGGAGTGGCGCACCGCGATGAGCAAACGCGACCAGCGCGCCGTCGCCATGACGACGTTGCCGTTGCTGCGGAGGTACGGCTACTCCGCGCTGCACTGAGGCAAATCGGCATCGATCAGGGCACCAGAGACCTATGCTGGATCGGTACGGCTGCCGACAGGCTCCGGTGCCGGTAGGGGGAACCACCAGACGACGCAGCGGCTCAGGCCGCGGCGTCCACGCGTCACGAAGGAAGGAAGCGTTCGGCCGACCTACGTCGGTCCGTGTCACACCTCATGCACGACCAGCCCGAGCAACCGAACGAGGATCCGCCGGACGACGACGCGTCCGCGGAGAGCGCGCGTCGACAAGCCGACGCGACCAAGATGAACAAGCGCCACGTCCGCGGCTCGATGTTGCTGCTGATCGGTCGGCTGCTCTCCCTCGTCTTTACCGTGGCCACACAGGTCGTCATCGTGCGCGCGCTGAGCAAGGCCGATTACGGCGTGTTCGCGTATGCCTTCACCCTCACTGCGTCCGGTCGCATCCTGCTCAGTCTGGGGCAGGGCAAGCTGCTCAGCCGGTTCATGTCGACGTACGAGGAGAAGAAGGACTACGCCCGCATGTTCGGCGCCATGCTGCTGGCGGGTGCCACCATCGCGGTCACGAGCACCCTGCTGCTGGGGTCGCTCGCGCTTTTCTCCCGTCCGCTGCTGGGGGCCGCCTTCGACGAACCGCGGGCCGTGCACGTGCTGTTGGTGCTGATGTTCCTGGCTCCGTTGGACGCGCTGGACCAGGTGTTCGTCTCGCTGTTCGCGGTCTTTTCCAAGCCCACCGCGATCTTCTTCCGGAAGTACATCATCACGCCGGCGCTGCGCCTCGGCGTCGTCGTCATCATCGCGATGACAACCAAGGACGTGCATCTGCTGGCGGTGGGTTACGTCCTCACGAGCGCGCTCGGGATCGGCATCTATGTCGTGCTGCTGAGACGCGTGCTGATCGAACGCGGAATCGCTCACCACCTGCGGCGCGACAACATCATCGTCCCGTTCCGCGAGGTCTTCTCCTTCTCGATCCCGACACTGACGAGCGAGCTCGTCTACATCGCCACGAACCTCGGCAGTGTCCTCATCCTCGGGGCGTACTGGGGAGCCAGACAAGTCGCTGACTTCCGGGCGGTGCTGCCCGCTGCGCGGCTGAACCAGGTCGTCTACCAGACGTTCGTCACGATGTTCCTGCCGATGACGGCGCGGCTGCACGCCCGGGACGACCACGACGGTGTGCGGGACACCTATTGGCACACCTCTCACTTCTTGGCCGTGTCGACGTTCCCGGTATTCGTCATGACGTCGGTGTTCGCGCACACGACCACCGTGACCTTGTTCGGTCATCGGTACGCATCGGCGGCCTCGGTGCTGCTCGCGCTCTCGATCGGGTACTACGTGAGCATCGCGCTCGGCTTCAACACGTACGTGCTCCAGGTGTACGGCAAGTTGCGTTTCCTGGTGTTCTCCAACGTAGGCGTGGCGGTCGTGAGCCTCGGACTGGCTTTTGCCCTGACGCCGCGGTACGGAGCCACGGGTGCTGCCGTCGCGAACGGAGCCACCATGGCCGCGCAGAACATCGTGAACCAGTTCGTGCTGGGTCGCACGATGAAGGTGAGCGGGCATCGCATGAAGTTCCTGCAGCCCTATCTGGTGATCGCCGTCGTGCTGGTGCCCCTGATCCTGCTGGAGGTCGCGCTGCGCCCCGGCTTCATCGTCGCGGCGGTCGCCTGCACGCTGGGTGGACTGGTGGTGCTGCGGCTGACGCGCGATGCGCTCGAGCTGACCACCATGTTCCCCGAACTGCGCAAGGTCCCCCTGCTCGGCTACTTCATCGTCTGACCCCGGGGACGAGCACCTCCCGGCGGTCATGCCCTCGGTTCGACAGTTCAGGAGCCTGAGACTGGGAGGTTGTGCCGGTCTTGGAGCGGTTTGGACCTGCACAACCTCCCACCTGATCCTCTACACGATGACCACATCCCAGAGGCCGACATCGTCATCGTCATCTTCATGCTCGGGTCGAGAACACAACCAAATCTCCTGATCCGACCCTAGTGCGCTGCACCGCTCGATCGGCGTGGGTCCCGTCGCCCCGCGAGTCGCCGACGGTCGAGCCCGTCGACACTCCACAGCGGGTCCTTCAACACCATCAGGACAAGCTGGGACTGTGGATCTAACGGTGTTTCCGGCCCGACGCGCTGAGCTGTGAGTTCAGCGGAGAGGTGCCGTGATGACGAGACTGGATGTTGTGAGTCCGAAGAAGCAGCCTGAGCCCTCGGCTGAGGAGCTCGCGGCGGTGGAGCTGGTCCGGCTGGCCAAGGAGCAGGGGTTGTCCCTGACCGGGCCGGACGGGCTGCTCAAGCAGTTCACCAAGAGCGTGCTGGAAACCGCGCTCAATGAGGAGATGACCGAGCACCTGGGGCATGAGAAGAACCGCGCAGACCGCGGCCGGGACTCAGTCAACGTCCGCAACGGGACGCGTCCCAAGACGGTGCTGACCGAGGCCACCGGGCACGTGGAGATCGAGGTGCCCCGCGACCGGGAGGGCACCTTCGAGCCGGTGATCGTGAAGAAGCGACAACGCCGGCTCAGCGGGGTCGATGAGATCGTCCTCTCGCTCTATGCCAACGGGTTGACGACCGGTGAGATCTCGGCGCACTTCGCTCAGATTTACGGCGCCTCGGTGTCGAAGGAAACGATCAGCCGGATCACCGACAAGGTCCTCGAGGAGATGGCGACCTGGCAGGCCCGACCACTCGAGGAGGTCTATGCGGCGATCTTCATCGACGCGATCATGGTCAAGGTCCGCGACGGCCAGGTCGCGAACCGGCCCATCTATGCGGCCATCGGGGTCACCCTGGCCGGTGAGAAGGACATCCTCGGGCTGTGGGCCGGCACCGGTGGTGAGGGTGCGAAGTTCTGGATGAGCGTCCTGACCGACATCCGCAACCGCGGCACCAAGGACACGTTCTTCTTGGTCTGTGACGGGCTCAAGGGGCTCCCGGAGGTGGTCGGGAACGTGTGGCCTCAGACGACCGTGCAGACCTGCATCATCCACCTGATCCGCAACACCTTCCGGCTCGCCTCGAAGAAGGACTGGGACGCCATCAAGCGCGACATCAAGCCCATCTACACAGCGCCGAACCCGACAGCTGCCCGCGCGGCGCTCGAGGAGCTAGGCGAGAAGTGGGGCACCAAGTACTCGGCAATCATCCGGCTGTGGGAGAACGCCTGGGAGGAGTTCATCCCGTTCCTGGACTACGACCTGGAGATCCGTACCGTGATCTGCTCGACGAACGCGATCGAGTCGCTCAACGCCCGCTACCGCCGCGCGGTCCGGGCCCGCGGCCACTTCCCCACCGAGCAGGCCGCGTTGAAGTGCCTGTATCTGGTCACCAGATCACTCGACCCCACCGGACAAGGCAGAACACGATGGACCATGAGGTGGAAGCCAGCACTCAACGCGTTCGCGATCACCTTCGCCGACCGCTGGCCGGCAGCCGAGACCTACTAATGAAAACCGCCGGAAACACCGTTACTGAGATAGTCCCGACAAGCTTGTCGAGACCGGTGGTTATCCGGGTCGGGGTTTGAAGCGTTGGTGGCGGATGGGTCTTCGTTGCTGATCGATCCTGGCTGGTGGGATGACATCGGTGATCCCGTCGGGTGCCAGGGTCAGGTCCCATTCGCCTTGGTGGATGAGGTGGTGGTGGAACGAACACAACAGGCATCCGTTGTCGATGTCGGTGGCTCCGCCTTCGCTCCACGGGATCCGGTGATGTGCTTCAGTCCAGGCGGGTGGTCGTTCGCAGCCGGGGAAGATGCAGCCTTGGTCGCGGGTGGCTAGGGCGATGCGTTGGTGGCGGTCGAACAGTCTTCGGCTGGTGCCGAGGTCAAGGATCTTGGACTCACCGGACAGGACGATGGGGAGGAGGCCGGCGTTGCAGGCCAGCCTTCGGGTCTCACCGATGGAGATGGTGCCGCCGGTGTCCAGGAGAGCTTGCCCGGCTCCGGCGCGGAGTCTGGCCTCGTCGATGGTGACCACGATGGTCGCGTTCGGGACGCCGTGTTGGGGATGTCCGTCGGTGGGGAGGTGTTCGATCAGCTCACACAGCGCCTGGCCGAGCCGGTTCCCGTACGGCAGGTCCTCGACCGTAGTCTCAGCCGGGATATCGGCACCCGGGCCTGAAGACGTGTTGGTGCCGGTCGCGGCCCGGCGTGGTGAGGACAGAGCTTCGAGGTGTTTCTTGATCATGCCGAAGGTCAGGTTCGGGAGTGCGAACCGGCCCCGCGCGATCCCGTCGGCACCGAACTGGCCGGTGAACCAGGCCGACGCCAACGCTTTGCGTTCCTGTGCGGCGAGCTGCTGCTCC
>JBBQUB010000104.1:0-9830 GCA_038212865.1 Actinomycetales bacterium | reverse complement strand
TGGCGGACAAGTACGCGCCACGCGGTGCCGGAGCGGTTGTCGCCTTCGAGATCACGGGGGGTGTGGAGGCCGGCAAGAGGTTCGTCGAGGCACTCAGCCTGCACAGCCACGTGGCCAACATCGGCGACGTGCGCTCACTCGTCATCCACCCGGCGTCCACCACGCACTCGCAGCTTTCACCCGAGGACCAGCTGGCTTCGGGGGTGACCCCGGGCCTGGTGCGGCTGGCTGTCGTCATCGAGTACATCGACGACATCCTCGCTGACCTCGAGCAGGGGTTCACGGCAGCCAAGGTCTAGGCCCTCACGACAGCCAAGGTCTAGGCCCTCACGACAGCGCGAAGGATCCTGGCTCTGAGGACAGCCAGGATCCTTCGCCGCCTTTGGGACTACCGATCAGGTCAATTTGTTGGGTGCGCATCGGCATATCCTGAACGCCATGTCCTCCGAGAGCGCGCCACAGTCCTCGCGCGCCCGGAACTCCCGTCGGCGCCCTCCCCGTGGTCGGGCGGCCGGGAGACGGACGCCCTCGGGAAATCCGCACGAGTCACCTGAGGCAAGGGCAGTCCGTATCGCGCGCCGTCTCGCCTCGGTGCCCACGATCGCCTATCCCGACGACCTGCCAGTCGCCGCCCGCAAGGACGACATCGCGGCGGCCATCAGAGACCATCAGGTCGTCATCGTGTCGGGGGAGACCGGCTCTGGGAAGACCACCCAGCTGCCCAAGATCTGCCTCGAGCTCGGCCGCGGAGTGGAGGGACTGATCGGTCACACGCAGCCGCGACGGATCGCCGCCAGGTCCGTGGCCGAACGCATCGCCGAGGAGCTGAACAGCGAGCTCGGGACCGCAGTGGGATATCAGGTCCGCTTCGCCGATCACTCCAGTAGCAGCACCCTCGTCAAGGTGATGACCGACGGAATCCTCCTTGCCGAGATGCAGCGCGACCGCGAGCTGCGCCGCTACGACACGATCATCATCGACGAGGCGCACGAGCGCAGTCTCAACATCGACTTCATCCTCGGCTACCTCAAGCAGCTGTTACCTCGCCGCCCCGACCTCAAGGTGATCATCACCTCGGCGACCATTGACCCGCAACGGTTTTCGAAGCATTTCAACAACGCGCCGATCATCGAGGTGTCCGGGCGCACCTATCCCTTTGAGGTTCGATACCGACCGCTCGGCGGCGAGGCGACCGACGACGACGACAGAGATCAGGTGACGGCCATCTGTGAGGCGGTCGAAGAGCTCTGGACCGAAAACCGTGGCTCGGCCGGAGACATACTGGTATTTCTCTCGGGCGAGCGTGAGATCCGTGACGCCGCAGATGCGCTCACGGGGATGGCGATGCCGCACACCGAGATCCTGCCCCTCTATGGGCGGTTGTCGGCTGCCGAGCAGCACCGCGTGTTCGGCCGGCACACGGGCCGACGGGTCGTGCTTGCCACCAACGTCGCAGAGACATCCCTGACCGTGCCGGGCATCCGGTATGTCGTGGACGCCGGGACCGCGCGGATCTCCCGTTACAGCCAGCGAACAAAGGTGCAACGCCTTCCGATCGAGCCGATCTCCCGGGCCAGCGCCAGCCAGCGGGCCGGGCGCTGCGGTCGAGTCGCTGACGGGATCTGCATCCGGCTCTACTCCCAGGAGGACTTCGAGGCGCGACCCGAGTTCACCGACCCCGAGATCCTGCGCACCAACCTGGCCTCGGTCATCCTGCAGATGACATCTCTGGGACTGGGGAACATCGCGCGATTCCCCTTTCTCGATCCTCCGGACTCGCGCCAGATCACCGACGGCGTAAGGCTGTTGGAGGAACTGCAGGCGATCGACCTTCCTTCTGATCGGGCGACGAACGACCCTCGGATGCGGCTCACGGCGTTCGGTCGCAAGATTTCGCAGCTGCCCCTCGACCCGCGTCTGGCGCGAATGGTCCTCGAGGCCGAGGGCAATGGCGCCCTTCGTGAGGTGCTCATCATCGTCGCGGCCCTCTCCATCCAGGACCCACGGGAGCATCCCAGGGACAAGCAGCAGCAGGCCGACGAGAAACACCGACGGTTCGCGGACGAGCACAGCGACTTCGCGTCGCTGCTCAACTTGTGGAGCTACCTCAAGGAACAGCAGAGGGAGCTCTCCGGCAGCGCCTTCCGGCGGATGTGCAAGAGCGAGTACCTCCACTACCTTCGGGTCCGTGAGTGGCAGGATCTGCACAGCCAGCTCAAGGCGGCCTGCAAATCCCTTGACCTGCAACAGAACTCGTCGGCAGCCGACCACGACGCGATCCACCAGTCCTTGCTTTCGGGGCTCCTTTCCCACATCGGTGTCCGCGACGTCGAGAAGCGCGAGTACATCGGCGCACGGGGCGCACGGTTCGGCATCTCACCGGGTTCTTCGCTGTTCAAGAAACAGCCGCAATGGGTCATGTCGGCAGAGCTGGTCGAGACCAGCCGGCTCTGGGCGCGGGTCAACGCACGCACGGACCCCGCGTGGGTCGAACGCCTCGCACAGCACCTGGTCAAGCGCAGCTACAGCGAGCCGCACTGGGAGAAGAAACGCGGCTCTGCCGTGGCCCTGGAGAAGGTCACACTGTATGGCGTCCCGCTGGTTGTCGGACGCAAGGTCGGCTACGCCCGAATCAACCCTGAGGAATCGCGAGATCTGTTCATCCGCAACGCCTTGGTCGTGGGGGACTGGGAGACGCATCACCGCTTCTTCCATGACAATCGGGCGTTGCTCAAGCGTCTGACCGATCTCGAGGCGATGGCCCGGCGGCGGGACATCCTGGTCGATGACGAGACGCTCGTCGACTTCTATGACACCCGGCTCCCGGCTGAGATCGTTTCGGGACAACACTTCGACTCCTGGTGGAAGGTGGCCCGCCGGACGCAGCCAGATCTGCTCACCTTCACCGAGGACCTGCTGGTCAGTGACGACGCCGATTCGGTCAGCGCCGCGGACTACCCGCAGACCTGGGAGCAGAACGGCATCACCCTCCCTGTGACCTACCAGTTCGAGCCGGGAACGGCGGCTGACGGTGTCACGGTCCACATACCTCTCGACGTCCTCAACCAGGTCGACGACATCGGTTTCGACTGGCAGGTTGCCGGACTGCGTCAGGACCTGGCCACAGCCCTGCTGAAGTCACTTCCCAAGGCGACCCGCCGCAACTTCGTCCCCACTCCGGACCACGCCCTCGCCGCACTGGCGAGGGCACATCCTGGTGCGGGCGAGGTCAGCGACGAGCTTGGGCGCGCGCTGCACCAGCTGACTGGGGTCCGAGTTCTCGCAGACGAGTGGGACTGGTCGCGGGTGCCCGACCATCTGCGGATCACGTTCCGGGTCGAGGGCCGCGACGGGAAGGTGGTCGGGGAGGGCAAGGAGCTTGCCGTCCTGCGGGAGCAGCTGGCACCGCAGGTCCGGCAGACCATGCAACGAGCGGCTGCCTCTGTCGAACGAATGGGCCTGCGGCAGTGGACTTTTGGGGACCTTCCAGCAACATTTGAACAGCGGGTCGGTGACCGGGTGATCCAAGGGTTCCCAGCAGTGGTGGATCATGGCGAGAGCGTCGCCGTCGAGGTGCTGGCCTCGCCTCAGGAGCGTGACGCGGCGACGAAGTTCGGGGTGCGACGACTGCTGCTGCTCAACACGACTGCCCCTTGGAAGCGCGTGCTGGCTCTGTTGACCAACGACCAACGGCTCGCACTCGGCCACAACCCTCACGGGAGCGTGCCCGATCTGTTGCAGGACTGTCTGGCCGCTGCAGTCGACTCGATCGTGGCGCAAAGGCCTGGTGGCCAGGTCCTCGGGCCACTCGAGTTCGACGAGACGCTGGCTGTCGTCCGCTCGCAAGTCGTGGCACGGGTCATGGATGTGATCGAGTTGACCGAGCCCCTGTTGGTCCTGTCGCGCCAGATCGAGCTCGCGTTGGCTGCGCTGACGAGCCCCATCCTGACTCCCGCAAAGTCGGACATGCAGGCTCAGCTGCGTTCACTCCTCTATGCGGGATTCGTTGCAGACACAGGGTTCTCGAGGCTCCGTCATCTCGAGCGCTACCTGCGCGGCATACTGCTCCGCTGCGACCGGGCGCCAGGGCAGGTGGCGCGCGACGGGGAACACACGGACACTGTGGCCCGCGTCCAGGCGGAGCTTGACGCCCTGGTCGCCTTGCTGCCGCTGGCGCGACGTGATGGGGCGGACGTGCAGGAGCTGCGGTGGATGATCGAGGAACTGCGTGTCAGCCTCTTCGCCCAGACCTTGGGAACCCTGCGCCCTGTGTCGGAGAAGCGGATCTACAAGGCGATGGACCAGGTGGAGGACGAGACCTGAGACCCGTCGAGGTCAAAGGCGGCAGCGTGGGCGTGGTCGGGGGGCAGTGGCGCCAGTCGGGCAACGACTCCCGCAGCTTTGATCCCGTCGAGCAAGCGCGGATGACGAAATACGCCATCCGCAAATACGTCGAGAGCGACCCACGGTGGCGCGGCTCGTCACGTCAGCGGATCCGGTGGGCACACTCGGTCGCGCTGCCCAACACCGACCTCCACGACGACGTCTCGATGCCGGACTGTCCCCGGTGGGCCGTTCACGGCAGGGGCGACATCGCCGACCTTGGTGGCCGTCTCTACGACGTGGTGGTCATGCAGGAGACGCAGAACATCCCACCGAGTCCGCAGGACGTTGATCTGATCGTGGAGATCCTCAATGGCCGAAACCTGCCCGTGCTGAACAGCTCCGCCGATGCTCGGGAGCGGCAGGCCGAGGCTGACCGGCTCACGCTGGAGCAGGCCACGTTGCTGCGGGTGACTCGGCTGCTGAACAGGGTTGAGGTCCGCGGCGGTGCGGGGAGCGGCAAGACCGTGCTTGCCCTGACCCAGGCCAGGCAGCTCACGCGTGGTCGTGGGGACATCAACGCGAAGCGCGTGGCCTTGATCTGTTACTCGCGAGGTCTGGCGGCCTATTTCAAGCGCGTGGTGGACACCTGGGACCGTAAACACCGCCCCGCCTTCGTGGGCACGTTCGCCGAGCTCGGCCGGAGCTGGGGCGCGCCGGGCGGGACCCGGGACAACTCGGACTTCTGGGAGTTCGAGCTCCCCGCGTTGATGCGTGAGCTGGCAGCGGGTCTTCCCGACGGGCAACGGTTCGACTCGGTGATCGTCGACGAAGGGCAGGACTTCGCCGAGTCGTGGTGGTCCCCGATCATGGGCGCACTGAAGGACCAGGAGACCGGTGGGCTGTTTGTCTACTCCGACGAGAACCAGCGCATCTTCCAGCGTTACGGTGCGCCTCCGGTGCCGTTGGCGCCCCTGATTCTCGACCATAACCTTCGCAACACGAGGCAGATCGGCGAGACCTTCAACCCGTTGGCACCCATGAGGATGACCCTGCGGGGAGGTGACGGTCCGCGGTAGAGCTCGTGTGCTGCGCAGCCCAGGATGCCGTCGAATCTGCCGACGAACAGGTCGACCGGCTGCTGGCCGCCGGGTGGAGGTCGCAAGAGGTCATGCTCCTGACCACCGGTAAACGCCACCCGTCCAGATCGAGCGTGGTTCGGACTCCGACCCCGAGGGCTACTGGCGCTCGTTCTGGGAGGAGGACGACGTGTTCTATGGCCACGTGCTCGGTTGCAGGGGGCTGGAACGCCGAGCGGTCGTGTTGTGCATCAACGAGGAGAAGGCCGCTGATCGGTCGCGCGAACGGCTCTATGTGGGTCTCTCCCGAGCCACCGATCAGCTCGTCGTCGTCGGCGACCCCGGTGTAGTCGCCCAGATGGGCGGCATGGAGGTCGCGAGGCGTCTGGGTATCGGTCGACAGTGCTCACAGGGGTCAGCGAACACTGCAGGATGAAGCCGAGTGTGCACGAAAACCATTGCAGGTCAGTCGATCTCGGCGGTGCACGTGGTGCCGATCCTCCGGAAACCCACCCGCTCGTAGACCCTTGCCACGTCGCTACTCTCAGCACCGCAGAAGATCGTGCTCACACCATGCTCGAGCGCATGGCGCGCGAGCAGGTGCGCCGTGGCTGCGGCCAGTCCACGACGTCGGAACGCCGGTACCACGCCGACCCCCACCATCTCGCTGACGTCTCCGCGGGGATTGTGGCTGCCCCCGCCAACCGCCCCTGCCCCCTGGACGAATGCCCCGACCCTCACCGAGCGGCCCGTCCTGAGAGCGTCGATCGCGAAACCCAGCTCTAGCGCCGCGCCCGGTGAGGAGGCGGCTTTGTCCCGCTCGGGCACGCCGGGTTCGCCGACCGCTGTGCCGGGCGCCCCGAAGGCGACGCCGATGGCCGCCTGGACGGCCTCCAGCTCGGAGTCGTCGGCGTCCATGAGCCTCACCTCACCCTTGACGTGGCGTGGCTCGCTCAGAGACTCCAGCACCAGCATGGGGCACGCATGGACGGTCATGCCGGCGGCCCGGGCCGTCTCGGCAAGGGTGGGGGCGCTCTCGCGAACCCACTCAAGTGCCCTGGGCACTTTGAGCTCGCGCTGGCGATCCAGCACCGCCGCGATCTCCTTGATGGTCGGATCGGTCCTGCAGCCCAGCCGCGGGCGGGCATAGAAGGGCCAGCCGCGCTCGGCCACGAACAGCACCAAGGCACCGAGCTGCTCGGTCCGCGCAGTCGCCCTTGGGGCTGTGTCGTAGTAGGCCTCCAGACGAGCGAGTAGCTCGCTGCGGGCGGACCCCGAGACAGCGGCAGACAGGGCGGAACTGTCCTCAGCTCGACTCACGAGGGGGAGGAGGCCGTCATCTGCACGGCCAATGCCGATGCGATATGCCCGGCGAGGCCGGCATTGCCGACAACGAGATCGATGTTGGCTTGCAGACTGGCTCCGTGGGTGTGGTCGTGGAAATAGGCGAGCATGAACGGCGTGACATCCTTGCCGCTGATCTCGTTGTTCTGCAACGCCTCCAGCGCGGCGGCGAGCGTGAGGTCATGCAGGTCGTGGTCCATCTCCTTGCCGTCAGGGATCGGGTTGGCGACCACGAGGGCCTCCTCCAGGCCGAGCGCGTCCCGTGCCCGCAGGATCCCTGCGATCTCGGCCGCTGACTGCGCGACCCATGGAACGGCATACCCGCTGTCCTGGATGTAGAAGCCGGGGAAACGTTCGCTGCGATAGCCGACCAGTGCCACCGAGAGCGTCTCGAGCCGCTCAAGCGTGGCCGCCACGTCCAGGATGGACTTCACACCGGCGCAGACCAGTGCCACCGGGGTGTGGGCAAGGGCCGGTAGGTCGGCCGACTCGTCGAAGCTCCTCGTGGCGCCGCGATGGACCCCGCCGAGACCTCCCGTGGCGAACACCCTGACGCCGGCCCGATGTGCGAGGTAGGCGGTGGAAGCGACGGTGGTCGCCCCAAGCGCCCCACTGGCGATGACATTGCCGAGGTCGCGAATGCTCGATTTCACCACGGATCCATCGGTCGCGATTTGGTCAAGGGCTGTGTCGTCCAGGCCGATTCGCACATGGCCGCCGACAATCGCAATGGTCGCGGGCACGGCGCCGGACTCCCGAACTGCCGCCTCGATCTCGCGCGCGACGCGGGCGCTTGAGTCGCTGGGCAGCCCGTGGCTGATGATCGTGGACTCCAGTGCTACAACACCGCGGCCCTCGACCAGCGCCGTTCGGACCTCATCGGCAATGATCACGACGAGCACTCTACGTATTCCCCCGGAGGTGGCCGATGTCAGTGCTGGTATGTGTGGCGGGTGACGTCATGCTCGATGTCCTTGTCTCGACGCAGGAACCCCTGATTGTCGATGACGACACGCCGGCCGCAGTCACGTTGAGGGCGGGCGGTCAGGCCGCCAATGTCGCTTCCTGGGTGCGTGCCCTTGGTGGTGGCGCCCGGATCTACGGGCCACGCACCTCCGATCCGGTCGGACAGGTGATCGATGCGCAGCTGATGGCCCGTGGGATCGAGCTGTATTCCGAGTCTCGCGACGCGCACTGCGGCGCGGTCGTGTCGCTGGTGACGTCCGGGACGCGAACCCTGGCGTCCGACCCGGGAGACCTGGCTTGGATCGATGACCGGCTGGCCGACCCCTCGTGGTTGGCCGGAGCGGACTGGTTCCACATGTCGGGTTATCTCCTGCTGCGGGCCCCGGATCCGGCCGTCCTGATCCGCGCTGCTGACCAGGCGCGACTCGCCGGCGCGCGGGTCGCCGTAGACCTGGCCTCTGCTGCGATGATCAAAGGGTATGGCGCGCAGGTGCTCTGGGCCCTTGTGGAGGCGCTTGAGCCCTGGGTCGTGTTCGGCAACGAACGTGAGTGGGACGCCGTCGGGGCATCACCCGGCTCGCTCCCGGCCCGGGCCGTCGTCAAACGTGGACCCTTGGGTGCGACGTTTCTCGCAGAGGGTGCGCAGACATCTCTGGCAACTGTTCCCGGTCCGGTGGCTGACGTCACCGGCGCTGGTGACGCCCTGGCAGCGGGCTACCTCGTGGGTGGCCCCGAGATGGCGATGCGGGCCGCGGCCCGCTGCGTGTCCCAGATGGGCGCGCAGCCCGATCTGCACCCCAGATCCAACCCTCGACGCCGGGTCTAGTGGGATGCTGACAGATGCCAAGTCAGTGCTCCCCCGGAATCCTTGAGGCGGAGCAGGCGTTGACATGCTTCAGGCGCCATAGCACGGTACGTGACGCCCACGATCACAGCCAGAAGGAGGCGACCAGCGGTGCAAGACCCTGCAGAGCTCTACGCGTTTGAGACGGACACCCCCTTGGGCGACCTGCGTGCGTCGGTGCTGCTGGTTTCGCTCGGCGGGTTCGTCGATGCCGGCCAGACACAGCGACTCCTCACGGACCACGTCCTCGCCACCCTGCCCCATACAGTGGTGGCCTCATTCGACGTCGACCAGCTGCTGGACTACCGCGGCCGCCGCCCGACGATGATGTTCGACCGTGACCGGTGGACCAGCTATGCCGACCCCTCGCTTCTGCTGCACCGAGTGACCGACGCCGACGGGCAGCCGTTCCTGGTCCTGTCCGGTCAGGAGCCGGACTACCAGTGGGAGCGTGTGGTGGAGGCGATCCGCCAGCTCATCGGGGCACTTGGCGTGACGCTCACGGTGAGCGTCCACGGCATACCGATGGCGGTGCCTCACACCCGGCCCATCGGCAGGACTGCCCACGCAACTGCGCCCACGCTGATTGGCGAGCACGACGCCGTCTTCGGTCCATTGCAGGTGCCGGGGAGTGTCAGCGCCCTGCTGGAGCTGCGACTGGGCGAGTCCGACCACGACGCTTTGGGCTTTGCGATTCATGTCCCTCACTACCTGGCTCAGGCGCAGTTTGCCGACGCGGCCGTGGTGGGACTCGAATCCTTCGTGGGCGCAACGGGACTCAATATCCCAGCTGAGGCTCTGGCGGCCATGGCAGGTCTGAATCGAGCCGAGATCGCTGAGGGGATCGCTGGGTCCGACGAGGTCACCCAGGTCGTCGAGGCTCTTGAGCGCCAGTACGACACCTACATGGAGGCTCTCGAGAAACCCAGCCTGTTGGCGACGGACCTCCAGGACCTGCCGACCGCCGACGAGATCGGCGCCCAGTTCGAGCAGTTCCTGCGAGCCCAGACCGACGAACCCTAGATGAGTGATTCCTTGAAGTGTGTCGTTGGGGAGGTTATAGACGGAGGGCTCCCACGCTCGATTTATGACGAAAGAACTGGAAGCCCTCCTGACTGAACTGTATGTCCTGCTCGATGATCAGGTTGTTGAACCGCGGCATGGTCGAGGTCGGCGGCCCGAGCTGTCCGACAGCGAGTTGCTGTGTCTGGCGGTGGCTCAGATGCTGCTGGGTTTCCACAGCGAACGACGATGGGTCCGGCACGCCCAAAGGA
>JBBQUB010000103.1:0-9885 GCA_038212865.1 Actinomycetales bacterium | reverse complement strand
CTGAGCAGCGTGGGCGCGGAGATCCGGTTCAGGACGCCGGCCGGGCTGGAGGCCCTCAGCAACGACAGGATCGACGCGTCGGGCTCACCCGTGCTGGCGGCCTGCTGGTAGGCCGCACACAGGTCAGGCGCGAATCGCCCACAGGCGCCGCCCTTCTGACCGGCCGCGGAGGCGAACAGCTGACCGGCCCACAGCTTCTTGAACACCCCTGGCCGGCCACCGGCGGCGTTCGGGAACAGCGCCTGCGACAGGTCGTTCCAGGCGATGTCCGCGGCCACGGCGTCAATGCGATGGTCATAGGCGCTCAGCAACAACGCCAGACCGCCACCATACGAAGAACCGGCCACCCCGACTCGTGGATCCCCTGCGGCGTCCTTGCGCACCTGCGGCAAGGTCGCGAGATAGGAGACGAGCTTGCTGGCGTCAGCAACTTCGTAGGACGGTGCATTCAGATGGATGAGCCCACCCGATCGACCGAATCCCCTTGCGGTGTAAGCCAGCACAACGTAGCCGTGCTCGGCCAGTGAGCGCGCCTCGAAGTCCAGATCGGTCTTCGACCCGCCAAATCCATGTGCCAGCAGGACCGCCGGCGCTGGCGTCGTCGCCGGAAAGTAGACGGTCAGGTCAAGCCGGACGGCCGCACCGGCCTCAGGCGTGCCCGCCAGGAACTGGGACCGGGTGTCAACTGGGGTGCTTGAGGTCACCGCAGCCGCGATGACCGCGCCAGCCGCGATCAGTACTGCCACCGCTGCGGCGGGCACCCAGCGAGCCATTCGTCGTCGCCTCTCGCCGGGGACACGTCATTTCGGATCAGGCCGAGCGGAGTTCCACTCAACCCCGGACTTCCAGGGCTGGCGGTCCTCGGTCGTAACAACGTGCGCTGTGGCGCATCCGTGCCATAGATGAGGTCAGGCTTTGACGGTGAGGTTGGCCGAGGCTCGTACCGAGTCGGTCAGACGCTCGCCCTGCTCGACGTTGCAGCCTTCCCAGATCACGCTACGGCGGACCTCCCCCTTCACCACGCACCCCGCCCCGATCACGCTCCTGCCCCCGTTGGCGATCAGGTTCGCACGCACGTACTCGGCAACGGTTCCGCAGTCGACTGCCGGGCCGATGACGTCGATCAACTCGAGCTGGCCTCGCTCCCAGGCGTGCCTCCATACGGCTTCGTAGAGTCCAAGGGGGCGGGCCGGAAGGGCTGCCGCCATGGTTGCGGGCAGCAGGCTCACGCCCACGAAGCGTCGATCGCCGAAGTCAGCCCGACGCGTTCCCGCTGGCCCAACCAACAGCCGCGGCCGCGTTCCGTCCCAACCATGTACCAGCTGGTCAAGCGGGTCGGTCAGCCAAGCATCGGCGTTGTGGATCAACACGTCCCGCCCCGCGATCCAATGACGCAGTGCACCAAGCGCGCCCGCCGTGCCAAGGGCCTCTGGGGTCTCGACCGACACCGTGATGTCGGTGCCGTCGAGGTGGGCCTTGACCTGGTGCGCCAGATGGTGAGCGTTGACCGCGACTTCGGCAACATGTCGCCTCAGGCGCGCGACGGCAAGGTCCAGCATCGGGACGTTGTTAATGGGGCAAAGAGCCTTTGGCCGCCCTTCGGTCAGCGGACGCAGGCGCCGGCCCTCGCCCGCAGCAAGCACAACCCCGACCAGCACCTCGCCAGCGTAACGGGAGGGTCTGCGATGAGCGTGCCGACCGTCAAACGTGCAGTAGGGGTCGCGGAGCGGGTGCCGCAGCACGGATAAACGCGCTGGACCTGGGTAGTGCACGTTCGACCGGTGTCGTCCGCCCCGATTGATCGGATCAGAGTCCGATGACCGCCTTGCGAACGGCGCTCAAGCTGCGCTCGACGTCGTCGTCTGTGGTCGACCAGTTGCTCACCGAGATCCGGAGCACGCTGCGGTCGTGCCACGTCGAGCCCGTCATCCAGACCGTGCCGTCCTCGAGGAGTCGGCGGACGACCTCCTCGGTCCGCTGGTCGGTGCCGAACGTCGCGCACACCTGCGTGAAGTCGACGTCGTTGAGCACCGTTACCCCTTCGATGTCGTCCAGGCCTGCGGCGAAGGCCGAGGCATGCCGGCAGAGCTCATCCAAGAGCTCTACCAACCCCGAACGACCCAGTGACCGCAGCACCGCCCATACCGGAAAGGCACGGCCGCGCCTCGAGAGCTCGGGCACCTTGTCGAACGGCTCGCCAAGCTCATCGTGGATCAGGTACGCGCCGTGCATACCCATCGACGCGCGCAGAGCCGCCGGATCTCGCACGATAGCGAGGCCGGTGTCGTAGGGAACGTTCAACGTCTTGTGTGCGTCCGTGGCCCAGGAGTCCGCCTCCTGATAACCCGTGACCAGGTGCCGGTATGACGGTGCCGCCGCCGCCCACAGGCCGAACGCACCATCCACATGGACCCAGGCGCCATGGGCGTGTGCTGCCGCAATCGCGTCGGTGAACGGGTCGAACGCACCGGAATGCACGTTGCCAGCCTGGAGCACGACGATCGTCGGTTCTTCGTTCCCTTCGCTGAGCGCGGACCGGAGCGCGTCGGCACGCAGCCGCCCCTGTTCGTCGGCCTGGACCGGCTCGGGCGCTCCAAGCCCGAGGTAGCGCAGGGCAAGGTCGACGGTCTCGTGTCGCTCGGCGCCGACCAGGACCCGAACTCGTGGTCCGCCGAACAGACCGCGCTGCGCCACGTCCCAGCCAGCCCGGCGCAGGACGGCATCCCGACCGGCGGCGAGCCCGGTGAAGTTCGCCATGGTGGCGCCTGTCACGAAACCCACGGCGCTGTCGCTGGGCAGCCCGAGGAGGTCCAGCAACCAAGCGCTGGTGACGTCTTCGACAGCGCTGTGCGCCGGGGTCAGGCGGCGGAGACCACAGTTCTGGTCCCAGGCGCTGACCAACCAGTCGGCCGCCAGGGCCGCTGGATGGGTCCCTCCGATCACGAAGCCGAAGAAGCGCCCCGACGGCATGGCGGTGAGGCCGGGACCGCACGCCGCCGCCATGAGGTCGACGACCTCCGCTGCGCCGGACCCCTCCTCGGGCAGGACCGCCCCGAGCGCCTGCACCACCTGGTCGATGGAGGCCTGTGGCGGGACCGGTCGCTCATCCAGGGAGGACAGCCAGTCCAGGGCATGCCGGTGCGCCCGGTCGAGTGCCGCTGAGTGCTGGTCCATCGCTCAAGTCTCCACTGGGACAGCCAGTCTCGCCAGAGGCACCTGGAGGAGTGCTCTAGCGCGGACCCACTGCGCCTGGTTGCCCAGGTCTAGCGCGGACCCACTGCGCCTGGTCGTCCAGGGAGATGCCACGTCGCTGGGCTCCGCCATTGCTGAGGAAGAGCTCGCTCATTCGTCATAGAAGCAGTAGCCGGCACCGCGCACCGTCTCGATCGGCGGCGTGGGCTGCAGCTTCATCCGCAGCCGGCCCACACAGACCTCCACGACCTTGCTGTCAGAGTCGTGGTCCAGGTCCCAGATGTCGTGGAGCAGCTCCTCGCGGGAGCACACGTCGTTGGCGCGTCGCATCAGGTGTGCCAGCAGGGCGAACTCGCGTCCGGTCAGGCTCACGGGGCCATTGGCGGTGACAGCGCGGCGACGGTGCAGGTCCAGCTGTACCCCGCCTACCTCGATGTAACGCTGCTCCCCGCCTGCTTGGGACGTTGTCCGGTGGCGCAGGTGCCGCCGGATCCGCGCCGACAGCTCCGAGGTGGAGAACGGTTTCACCACGACGTCGATCGCGCCTCGGTCGAGCGCCTGGATCCGGCTGGATAGCTCGGTGGTGGCGGTGAGCACGATGACTGTGGGGCTGGACTCGCGCGCCTTGAGGACACCGAGGACATCGAGCCCACCGCGCCGCGGCATCGCGAGATCGAGCAGGACCAGGTCCACAGCATGAGAGTCGAGCAGGTCCAACGTCGCCTGACCGTTCGAGGCCTCACAGATGGTGTGGCCCTGGGCCGAGAGCGACCGGTTCAACATGGTGCGGATCCGCGGCTCGTCGTCTGCCACCAGCAAGATAGCCACGATCTACTCTGTTGCTTCGGACGAGCACGGCGCATCGCTAGAATGAGAGCGTCGGCACGCCACGGGCGATCTATCCGGCAATCCAGCGAGAAGGTTCATGTAAGTCAGTATCACGCCCAGAATGCCTTGAACCGGGCCACACGACTGCCACCTCACCCAAACGTTCACGCACTTTCACGTGCGTGTTAGCGGGCCGTCACGCACGCTCACCAGTGAAGAGCTGATATTTCTCGCGCTATCCGACGTTTGGAATTACGCGCATGGTAACGCGGGCGAGCCTGCGGGGCAAGGCGCCCTCGGTGAACTCGGCGACGTCGAGCATCTCGAACCCGGCGGCGAGGCGGTCGATAAGCGCCCTGTCGAAGAAATGGACGATGAACCCTCCGTGCTCATACATGTCGTCGCCGCGGGGGATACCGGCTCCGTAGTGGGCGTCGGCGGTGGTCCGCGCGGTGTAGACCACCAGTCCTCCCGGGTGCAGCACCCGGCGAAGCTCGCCGATGAGAGCCTCGAGCTCGCCCGTGGTCAGCGCCATGTTGAACAGCATGTGGGAGTAGCACGCATCGACGCTGGCGTCCGGCAGGGGTAAGGGTTCGCGGATGTCGTGTCGGACAACGCTGACCATGTCCGCCAGGTCGGCGGCCCGGGCCTTGGAGGTGAGTGTCTCGAGGGTGCCGGCCGCATAGTCCAGCGCGGTCACCCGCAGTCCGCGGCGGGCAAGATAGAGGGTGTCGCGCCCCTGGCCTGCGCCGAGCTCAAGAACATCGGTGAGCCCCGCAGCCACGAAGGCCTCTGCGGCCGCCACCCCGGGGGCGCTGGGATCGGTGCCGTACATGTCGGGGTTGGCCTCGAAGGTGGCTGCCCAATGCTCAGGCTGGCGAGCGACGGCTTCGGTGTCGACGGGCGGCTGATCCTTGGTCGCCGGAGTGTCCACGGTTGTCGTTCTCCTCTGTTCGTCAGGTCGACCGGGTGGTCACGTCGAACCGGGTGGTCACGTCGAACCGGGTGGTCAGGTCGAACCAGGCTCGGGGCCAACCTATGCCGTGGGGTTGCCCAAGCGAAAAGGGCTGTTGGTCACCGACCCCAGGTGACCGACCGGCATACTCTCCAAGCATGAACGTCCCTAAGCCGATCCAGAGCCAGCTGGTAGCCACCGTCCGCAGCTCCGTCATCGGCGACGACCAGGTGATGCCAGGGCCGTATGGACCGCGTCGCGTCACCTACGCCGACTACACCGCCTCGGGCCGGGCGCTGACTTTCATCGAGGACTTCATCCGCGACGAGGTGCTGCCCCGCTACGCCAACACCCACACCGAGTCCAGTGGCACCGGGCTGCAGACCACCCGACTGCGTGAGGACGCCCGTGGGATCATCCGCGACGCCGTCGGCGGGGACGAGGAGACGGTGGTCATCTTCGCCGGCTCGGGGTGCACCGGAGCGATCGACAAGCTGGTCGGCATCCTGGGCTTGCGGATCGCCTCAAGCCTGGACGACAGGTACCACCTCAGCGACGCCATCCCCGCCGAACAGCGTCCCGTCGTGTTCATCGGGCCTTTCGAGCACCACTCCAATGAGCTGCCCTGGCGCGAGTCGATCGCCGATGTCGTGATGATCTCCCAGGACGCCGACGGGCACATCGACGCCGCCGAGCTCGAAGCCGAGCTGGTGAGGTATGCGGGCCGCCCGCTGCTCATCGGCTCGTTCTCGGCCGCCAGCAATGTCACCGGCATCGTCAGCGACACCCATGGCATCACGGCCCTGCTGCATCGCCATGGTGCCCTGTCCTTCTGGGACTTCGCCGCGGCCGCCCCCTATGTCGACATCGAGATGTATGCCGGACCCGAGGGTGACCCGCGCTCCTACAAGGACGCCATCTTCCTCAGTCCGCACAAGCTCATCGGCGGTCCCAGCACCCCCGGGGTCCTGGTCGTGCGCCGTGAGCTGCTGGCCAACCGGGTCCCCGACGTCCCCGGCGGCGGCACCGTGGCCTACGTCAACCCCAGTGAGCACCGCTACCTCGACGACCCCGCGCAACGGGAGGAGGGCGGCACACCGGCCATCGTCGAGGCGATCCGCGCCGGGCTCGTCTTCCAGCTGAAGCAAGCGGTGACCGTGGACGTCATTCGATCTCACGAGGAGTACTACCTGCAGCGCGCCATCGACGCCTGGCTGCAGGAGCCCGCCATTGAGATCCTGGGCAACCTTGAGGCGGAGCGGCTGTCGATCATCTCGTTCGTTGTGCGAGCGCCGAGCGGGCGATATCTGCACCACAACTTCGTCGTCGCCCTGCTCAACGACCTCTTCGGCATCCAGTCCCGCGGCGGTTGCTCGTGCGCCGGCCCCTACGGACACCGGCTGCTGGGCATAGACCTCGACCGCTCGCACGCATTCGACCGCGAGATCGACCACGGCTGCGAGGGCATCAAACCGGGTTGGGTACGGGTGAACTTCAACTACTTCATCTCCGAGGCGGTCTTCACCTACATCGTCGAGGCCGTTCGGCTCGTCGCCAGGGACGGGTGGCGCCTGCTCGGTGACTACCGCTTCGACCCGGCCACGGGTCTGTGGCGGCACCGCCGTGGGCCGGCCGAACCTCCGCTGCGCCTGCGACAAGTGAGGTATGACGCCCAAGGTCACCTGGCCTACCCACGGCATCAGGAGCGCGCGCCTGAGTCGGAGCTCCAGCTCTATCTGGAGCAGGCCAATGCCGTGCTCGCGGCGGCCATGCCCGCCCCGGATGAGCCGATCGAAGGCCTGGTGTCTGCGGACTTCGAGGACCTGCGCTGGTTCGACCTGCCCCCGGCCTGTCTGGCCGACGCCTGAGGGTTCCTCGGGCTCACACCAGCGCCGGGATGCTACGCATGGCCGTGTAGAGGGCAACGACGACCAGCAGGAGCGCGAAGGCCCGCGAGAGCAGTCGGGGAGGCACCCGGGAAGTGACCCAGCCACCCAACAAGCTGCCGATCATGGCGGCAGCTGTGAAGGCACCGATCACTGTCCAGTCCAGGGCCAGCCCGTCGCCCATGCGTGCGACTAAGGCCGACGCGCTGTTGATCGAGATCACCAGCAGCGAGGTGCCGACGGCCACCGGCATCGAGAAGCCAAGCACCAGGACGAGCGCGGGGACCACCACGAAGCCGCCGCCCACACCGAAGAAGCCGGTGAGCAGCCCGACCGCCGTGGCTGTCCCGAGCACCTTCGCAGCGCGCGGGCAGGCGCACCGAAAGGAGGGTCGGAACCTGATGATCGGGCCGTCGTCTACCTTGGGGAGCTTTGGCACACCTTCGTGGCGCTGACTGCGAGTCAGCATCACCGCGGCGACGACGAGCATGAGCAACGAGAAGGCAGCCAGCAGCAGATCGGGGGCGACCCTCGCGGACAGCCGCGTACCGACAAACGACCCGGCGACGCCGATCACTCCGAAGACCGTTCCGGCACCGAGGCGCACCCGGCCGGCTCGCTGGTGGGCCGCCATACCGGTCAGGGCCGTGATGCCAACGATGAGCAGGGAACCCGTCGTCGCGGCGTGCGGGTCCTGGCCGAGCGCGTAGACCAGAGCGGGGACCGTCAGGATCGACCCGCCGCCCCCGAGGGCGCCAAGACTGAGGCCGATCAGCAGGCCGATGGGAACGGCCAACGCGAGCACGAGGAAGGTTCCGTTCGGTAGGGCGAGCTGATCAGGAGGCCTGACACTGACGGTGACGCTACGCCACCTCGGTCTGCTCGTCCTCGGTGACCACCGACAAGCCGACCAGCTTGGCCTGTTCTCCGAAGGAGTCGTCGACGGAGACCACTCGACTGCCCTGCGCGGCCAGGATCGAGGCGGCGATGGATGAGCGATAACCGCCTGCGCAGTGCACCCATACCTCGCCAGCCGGCACCTCGGCGACCCGGGCCAGTAGCTCGTGCAAAGGGATGTTGACCGCGCCCTCGATGTGCCCCTCTGACCACTCCGCCCCACGCCTGACGTCGAGCACGACCACGTTGCGGTGGTGGAGCACCTGGGCCAGGTCGGCGAACGTGGCTCGCTCAAGAGTCTTCAGGGGCCGGTCGGTCCACTCATGGGGGGAGCCGGTGGCCGCCGCGGCCGGTCGGTCGATGCCGATTCGGACGAGCTCGCGTTGGGCCTCGGCCACCTGCTCCGGGGTCTCTGCCAGCAGCGTGATCGGGGTTCCCCACGGGATCAGCCATCCCAGATAGGTGGCGAACTGGCCGTCGATGCCGAAGTTGAACGTGCCAGGCGTGAAGCCGGTGGCGAACGCGGCGCGGGTGCGAAGGTCCACGACCCACTCTCCAGCCTCCAGGCGGCTCCGCAGCGTGGTGGCGTCGGCTGGCTCGGGAGCACTCAGGTCCACAGCGCCCGGACCCGCGGAGTTCGCCGGGCCCATGTGTGCGTAGTACGCGGGGTAGGCGTCCAGACCGGCGAGCAGCTCGTCCACATAGTCCTGCTCGTTCTGGGTCAACACCGGGTTGGCGCGTTTCTCCCCACCGATCGTCGACGACGTCGCCTCGGACTGGGTTGCCGAGCAGAAGCTGCCGAACCCGTGGGTTGGCAGCACCGGCGTCACGTCGGGGAGCTCGGCGGCCAGCCGGTGGGCCGAAGCGTGCTGGTGCTTGGCGAGAGCGTGGGTGTGGTCCGGCCCGAGCAGGTCCGGCCGGCCGGTGGAGCCGAACAGCAAAGAGCCACCGGAGAAGACGCCGAGGTGCTCATCCTGGCTCTGCAGGGAGTAGGACAGGTGGGTGTAGGTGTGACCCGGCGTCGCAATCACCCGGACCCGAAGCGCGTCGCTGACGTCGATGACGTCACCGTCGCGGATCGAAACCCGTTCATAGGCAACCTCATCGGCTGCATTGACGTGGTATGCCGCGTCGGTCGACTTCGCCAGGGCGAGGCCGCCGGTGACGTAGTCATTGTGGATGTGGGTCTCGAAGATGTGGGTGATCCGCACACCGGCCGCATCGGCAAGCGCAAGCACGCGGTCAATGTCCCGCTGAGGGTCGACCACGAGGGCTACCTCACCGTCATGGGCAAGGTAGCTGCGATCTCCAAGCGTGGGGGTCTCGATAGGGATGATGGTGACCATCGGGGTGTCCTCTCGGGTGGGGTGCATGGTTGGTGGAACAGGGCCTCGCGGGTGAGTGCCGAATCTGGAAGTGGTGCGCCTGAACGTCTCTGCGCTCGGGTGTCCCGGTGCTGGAAGTCAGGCGGCGTTGGGGCGTTGGCCGAACACGACAGGGTGTCCCGCGCGGGTCCAGGCGCCGGTGCCGCCGATGACCGAGTGGGCGTCATAGCCGGCCCGCAAGAGATAGCTGGCGCTCGAGAGGCTGCGGTTGCCGCTGGCACAGATGAGGTAGATGGGCCCGTCCTTGGGAAGCTCGGACAGGCGCGAGGTGAGCTGTCCCATGGGCACGAGAGTGGCGCCCGGGACATGGCCGCCGATGTACTCGCCAGGCTCGCGGACGTCGACGACGACTGCGCCGTCGGAGTGTGCTGCGGCGAATGCTGCCAGGGGGACCTCAAGCATGCTGACTTCCTCATCACGTCGACGTGGATACCCAGGGGGGTATCTGTAGATGCCAACGCCAGCTGTCGTCCGGACATTCCAGCATCCGGGGGCCGCGCGCGGAATGCCGGAAACAGAGCGTATGTTGATACCCCCGGAGGTATTATTCCGACACTGAGAGGCAAGCCCTATGACCACCCAAGCGCTGACCGCAGCAACCTTTGAGCAGACCGTGCTCGCGAACGACATCGTGCTCGTCGACTTCTGGGCGTCCTGGTGCGGACCCTGCGTGATGTTCGCCCCGGTCTTCGAGGCGGCCTCGGCCGCCCACCCCGACATCGTCTTCGCCAAGGTCGACACC
>JBBQUB010000102.1:0-9903 GCA_038212865.1 Actinomycetales bacterium | reverse complement strand
AGCCACTCGGAACCCCACAGATATGCCGCGCCGCCGGTGAGCAGGAGGGCGGTGGAGGAGGCGAAGAGCAGCGACTCCTTGTTCTCACGCAACCGGATCACGATGTCATTCTCCTACGCTTGGCGGCGTGGCCGCTTGACCGGAAGGGCCGACGGCCGGATGATCCCGCCACTTCTTTCCTGGTGGTGTGCCCCCACAGTGAATACCCTTTGACAGCAGCTTGTCAGCAACATACGTCACACCAAACGGGGACCCGAATCCGGTCGCCATCGCCGGAGGATCCCTTGCCCGCACCAGTCATCAACGGCATGAAGATCGCAGGGCTGGTCCTTGCCGCCGGTGGCGGATCCCGACTCGGGCGACCGAAGGCCCTGGTTGAGGTCGGCGGCCGCCGACTGGTGGATCTGGCGATCGGGTCATGCGTCCAGGCGGGGCTCAGTCCCGTGGTCGTGGTCCTTGGTGCGGTGTGGCTGATGCCGATGCCCCTTGCACACGGGGTCGCCGGGGACACTGCCGATATCTGGCTGGTGGACAACACTGCCTGGGCCACCGGCATGGCGTCCTCCTTGCGGGCCGGACTGACCGCTCTTGAGACCGACCCGGATATCGGCGCCGTCGTCATCACCCTCGTCGACACGCCCGGGGTCGGGCAGGAGCACCTTGGCCGCATCGGCTCGGCGCTGAGTCACGGCGCGACCGCAGCCGTGGCGACATACGAGGGCGGGGCGCGACTCCCGGTCGGGCTGACCCGCGAGCTCTGGGCGGCCGTGGCGCGAACCGCAGTGGGGGACGAGGGGGCACGCGGGTGGCTGCGTTCGAACCCGCTCCTGGTCACCGAGGTGGAGTGTGCAGACCTCGGCCCGTGGATCGACATCGACACCCCGGAGGACCTGCCGGGCTGACCCCTTCCGGCGATAGAGTCGAGCAAGGATGACAAACCTGGGGAGCCGCATCAATGAACGCAGTCAGCTCAGCAGCAGAGGGGTCCGCGGACCTGGGGCAAGGCAAGCTCACGGGACGAGTCGCCCTCGTGACCGGCGGGACTCGGGGTATCGGGGCTGCCATCTGTCAGAGTCTGGCCAGCCAAGGGGCGACGGTGGCTGCCGGCTACAGCGTGAACACGCCTCGGGCCCAGGAGTTCCTGACTGACCTCGAGGAGCGCTTCGCCGGGCCGGGACGCGCGAGTATCCACCAGGGCAACGTGTCCGACCCGGAGGACTGCCGGCGAGTTGTCCAGGAGGTGCTCGACCAGCACGGCCGCCTCGACATCCTGGTCAACAACGCGGGGATCACCGTCGACAAGATGGTCACGAAGATGTCGGTCGACGACTGGAACACGGTCATTGCGGTGAACCTGTCGGGCTCCTTCTTCATGGCCCAGCCGGCGCTGGAGCACATGGTGGAGCGGGGGAGTGGTCGCATCATCTTCGTCTCTTCCGTCATCGCTGAGACCGGCGCCATCGGTCAGGCGAACTACTCCGCGTCCAAAGCCGGCATGCTCGGACTGACCAAGACCCTGGCCAGGGAGGCGGCGTTTCTCCTGGCCCGGGCGGGCAAGCTTGAGGACGACGGAGTGGGTGTCACCGTGAACACGGTGACCCCGGGCTATGTGGCCACCGAGATGCTGGACAACGTGCCGGAAAAGGTGTTGGTCAAGATCAGGTCGCAGATCCCGCTGGGTCGGCTGTGTCGCCCTGAGGAGATCGCTCGCGTAGTCCACTTCCTGGCAGCGGATGCCTCTGCCTACATCACCGGTCAGGTGTGGGGGGTCAACGGTGGCCTGGACATGTAGCCGAGGTTTCGGCCAGCCGAACGCTTGACATACCAAGCAGGCGGTTTGTATGTTGTGCGTGTGCCGGATAGGCCGTGCACCTTTCGAGACCCACAGGAGCTCACCATGGCAACACCCAACGCCAAGACCACGCCCACGACCGAGATGCCCGCGCTTGCCCAGAAGATCCGCGAGCAGCTGGTCTCCACCGTCCGTCAGGGACAGCAGCTCTCCGTCGACGCAGCCCAGACCTGGGTCAAGGTCGTCTCCGTGCTTCCCGTCGTGGACCTGCCCAAGGTTCCCGGTGTCCCCGCCCTTCCGGGCATGGAAGCCGCGACCACGTTCACCTTCGACCTGGCCGCCGACCTGCTCAACGCCCAGCGCGACTTCGCGTTGCAGCTGACGGGCGTGTTCGCCCCCCAGCAGTCGGTCTGACCCACCTCCGGGCTCGGACGACACAGAACACGGTTGAGCTGATGGCAGCAACAGAGAGTGACCCCCGGCGGATGCTGGGGGCGTTCATCCGCGCGCAGCGACAGATGGCCAATCTGTCGCTGCGCCAGCTGTCTGCGCTGACGGAGGTATCAAACCCCTACCTGAGCCAGGTCGAGCGCGGACTGCATGAGCCATCCGTCCGCGTGCTGAAGTCGATCGCCGATGCGTTGAACGTGTCCGCCGAGACGCTCTTCGCGCAGGCGGGACTGATCAACAGCACCGAGATGGTGGACGACGAGGCGACCGAGGCGGCGATCCGGGCCGACCGGCGACTGTCCGAAGCGCAGCGCCGCGCCCTGCTGAGCGTCTATCGCAGCTATGTTGAAGCCAACACCGACCAGCTGTGAGCGGGCCCGGTGGTGGAGCAGTGACCATCGTCGTTCAAACGGCTAGTTGAGGAGCTTGAGAACCATGAACCCAGTACCGAGTCCGGAGTCAGCGGGGCGTGCAGTGCTGGACGCTCTGGGCGTGGCAGAGGACCCGATGATCGGCGCCGATCCGGTTTCGTTCCTGCGTTCGCTGGCCGCGGCCGGTGTCGCGCTGGTGAAGAACCCGACCGGGACAGCCGCCGCCAATGGACGGATGGCGATCGGCCTCGCCGCGGCAGTACGCGCAGCGGCAGGACGCGCGGTCGGCAGCGAGGTGGCTGGTCCGATGGCTCCCGCGGTCGGCGACAAGCGCTTCATCGACCCGGCATACCAACAGAACCCGCTCTACTTCCTGCTGGCCCAGGACTACCTGCTGAGCGGCCAGCTGGTCAACGAGCTCCTGGATGCGGCGGAGCTGGAGCCCACACAGGACCTCAAGGCGCGGTTCGCGGCCACGTTCATCATCGACGCCCTGGCACCCACGAACACCTTGCCGGGCAACCCCGCTGCGCTTCGCGAGGCCTTCGACACCGGTGGCAAGAGCCTGGTGCGCGGTGCGCGAAACATGCTCGGGGATCTGCGCAACAACGGGGGTTGGCCCTCGCAGGTCGACAGCACGGGGTTCGAGGTCGGGGTCAACATGGCCGCCACCCCCGGCGCCGTGGTCTACCGCAGCGACCTGATCGAGCTGATCCAGTACGAGCCACAGGTCAAGTCGGTGCACGCGGTGCCCTTGTTGTTCTGCCCGCCGTGGATCAACAAGTACTACATCATGGATCTGGCTCCCGGTAAGAGCCTGATCGAGTGGGCCGTCCAGCACGGTCACACCTGCTTTGCGATCAGCTATCGCAACCCCGATGCCAGCATGCGCGACGTGGACTTCGAGGACTACCTGCGGCAGGGTCCCCTGGACGCCGTCCGGGTCGTGAAGGAGATCACTGGCGCGCCGGAGGTCAACACCGTGTCGGTGTGCCTGGGGGGGACCTTGACCGCGATCGGGCTGGCTTACAACGCCTCGATCGGTGATCGTTCGATCAAGTCAGCCACCTTCCTGAACACCCTGACCGACTTCAGCGTTCCTGGCGCCCTGGGCGTCTTCACCGACGAGGCCACCATCGCCGGTCTCGAGAAGCAGATGGCCAAGGAGGGTTTCCTTGACTCGGACAAGATGGCTCACACGTTCGACGCGTTGCGGGCCAACGACCTGGTGTTCGCCTACCTGGTGAACAACTGGCTCCTGGGCAAGAAGCCGCCGGCCTTCGACCTGCTGGTGTGGAACAAGGACAGCACCCGGATGCCGGCCAGGATGCACTCGCGATACCTGCGGTCGTGCTACCTGAACAATGAGTTCGCCCGCGGAGAGTTCGAGATCGATGGTCAGAAGCTTGAGCCGGGCAAGATCGACATCGACACTTATGTGTTGTCTGCGGTCGACGACCACATCGTCCCCTGGGTCTCGGGCTACAAGACCGCTCAGCTGCTCGGCGGTCACAACAGGTTCGTGCTGAGCACGTCCGGGCACATTGCCGGGATCGTCAACCCGCCCGGGCCCAAGCCCAAGCACTGGACCAACGACGCCACCCCGGCCGATCCGCAGGAGTGGAAGGAGAATGCCACGCTGCAAGCCGGCACCTGGTGGGAGGACTGGACCGCGTGGATCGCCGCGCAGGGCGGCCCCAAGGTCCCCGCCCCCCGCCGGTTGGGGAGCAAGGATCACCCACCGGTCGAGGCCGCCCCGGGCAGCTACGTGCGCGCTCGCGTGTGAGCGCGTCAGGATCGAAGATCGTGGATACGCACCTGCTCCACGTCCGTGGGCACCAGATCGCCATGCGCGTCCAGGGCAAGGGTGATCCGCTGCTGCTGATCAACGGGATGACCCGCCCGCTGCAGAGCTGGGGGCCGTTCATCGCGTCCCTGCCCGGGCGAACCGTGGTCAGTTTCGACGCGCCTGGTGTGGGTGCCAGCCCCACGCCGGCGCTGCCCCTCTCCATGGCGTCACTGGCCGCGCTCGCACTCGCGGTCATGGACGCCGCGGGTCTGGATGACGCTGACGTTCTCGGGTTCTCCCATGGCGGTGCGGTCGCCCAGCAGCTTGCCTTCGACCACCCTGCCAGGGTGCGGCGGCTGGTTCTGGCGGCCACCTCCTGCGGTGTGGGCGCAACCCCCGGCAGCGCGCTGGCCGGGCTGCGCGGGCTGCGCCCGCCGGCGGATGCCACCTCCTGGCCCCGGGCCGACGCGATGGGCATGGTCTGGCACTCCCTGGCCTACTCGAACTGGTCGAGCATCCCGTTCCTGGGCTCCATCAAGGCTCCGACTCTGGTCGTCTGCGGCAGGTACGACAACATCGTGGCCCCCGCGAACAGCCAGGTCCTGGCCGGGCGCATCCCTGGCGCCTCCTTGGTGATGTTGCCCGTCGGTCACGACCTGCAGCGCCCCGACCCGGCGAGGGCGCTGGCGCAGGTCGTGAGGAGATTCCTCGCGCTCTCGGGCGCACCTGAGCAGATGGCGACCGGCGGCTGATTCCGCGTGACATCAGCGGCTGCCGCCAAGCAACCGCTAGGCTGCACCTAGCAGTTTTCTCCGCTCCCCTTCGGGGGCCTGGTGAGAGGGTGGCCTGATGGTTAGCACGTCCCCTGTGCAGATGTATGACGCCTTCGGCGCCTACGTGCGCAGTCAGCGGCGTCTGGCCCAGCTGACGTTGCGTCAGGCTGCCGAACTGGCCAGCATATCCAACCCCTACCTGAGCCAGATCGAGCACGGGCTCGCGCTCCCCTCGATTACCGTCATCTCTGCCCTGGCCAAGGCGCTCAGCGTGTCCGCAGAGACGATGCTGCTGCGAGCCGCGGGCATCGTGTCCCAACAGGGCGCCGGCGGCTGGAGCCAGAGCGAGGACGCGATCCGCCAGGACTCCCGGCTCGACGAGAGACAGAAGCTCGCCCTGCTTGCCGTCCTGGAGTCTTTCGTGGGCTCGCCCTCGGGCGCGGCCCCGGGCTCTGCCTCGGGCAAGGCCCAGGCTGACAAGTCCAAGGCCAAACGACGTCGGCCCGCGACTCCTTCCACCTCCGCACGGCCACCTGCCGCTGGAGCCGCCCGCCCCTCGACGAAAAGGACATGACCATGCCTGAACTGCGCTTCGACGGACGTGTCGTCATCATCACCGGGGCTGGCGGCGGGCTCGGGCGCTCGCATGCCCTCGAGCTCGCTCGTCGCGGGGCCAGCATCCTGGTTAACGACCCCGGCGCCGCACTGGATGGCAGCGGTTCCTCGACGTTCGCCGCAGACCGGGTGGTCGAAGAGATCACCGCCATGGGCGGCGCAGCGGCGCCCAACCACGACAGCGTGGCGACCCCGCAGGGAGGGCAGGAGATCGTGCAGGCCGCCCTGGACGCCTTCGGTCGAGTCGACGTTCTGGTCAACAACGCGGGCATCCTGAGGGACAAGGCGTTCCACCACATGGACACCACGATGATCGATGCGGTGATCGACGTGCACCTCAAGGGCGCCCTCTATGTCAGCCAGCCGACCTATCGGGTGATGCGCGAGCAGGGCTATGGCCGCATCGTGAACACCAGCTCTGCCTCTGGGCTGTTCGGCAACTTCGGACAGGCAAACTACGGCGCGGCCAAGGCTGGGCTGGCGGGGTTGACCCGCGTGCTGGCGATCGAGGGAGCAGGCCACGGCATCAAGGTCAACGCCATCGCTCCGATCGCCTCGACCCGGATGACGCAGGACGTCCTGGGAGACCTCGCACCCAAGGTCTCGCCGGAGTCGGTCAGTCCCCTGGTGGCATTCCTTGCGCATGAGCAATGCCCGGTCAACGGCAGCGTCTATTCCGTGGCCGGCGGGCGGATCGCCAGGATCTTCGTGGCCGAGACCCACGGCGTCGTCCTCTCCGAGAACACTCCTGAGGCCATCCTTGCCCACCTGGCCGAGATCGACCGGCTCGACGCCGAGGACTTCCACCAACCCTCCTCGTTGGAGGACGAGATGGCGGTCATCGCCAAGGCACTCTCGCAGGCATCCTGAGCCGCAGCGGCTGAATCGCCATTCGCCACGCGGCCGGATAGGCTGACGGGATGCCAGTTGATGCACCAACGCCGCCCGAGGGCGATGAGGACGAGACGCATGCGCGACATATCGCTTCGCGGGCCGAGCTGCTGCCCGAGGAGCAAGCCGTGGGAAGTGACGACCCGCAGGCCCAGTCCCAGGCGATCCTGGAGGAGGCGGAGGAGCGCACCGAGCATCCCGAGCGCGATGTCAGCCTGCCGGTGAGCCCCGAGTCGTCGCCGGAGACCGAGGGAGACTGAGCCGCAACGAAACTGAGCCGCAACGGAGATCCGTCGCGGCTGAGCTTCGTGTGGAGTGTCGGGTTCCTCAGGGCGTGTTGGGCGTGGCGCAGGCGGGCGAGAGCGTGACGAAGTGGAGGTTCTTGCCGGCTGCCAGTGAGAAGTCCTCGGGCTCACCGTCGGCGACGTCGAGCAGGAACACGTCCTGGTGCCACGCTTCATCGAGGCGTTTGTCGATGTAGAAGGGGCTGCCGTCGATGTCGCCCAGCAGGACGTCGACGTCGCCGATGATGAACTCCCCCAAGGGGAAGCACTTGGGGGTGCTGCCGGCGCAGCAGCCGCCGGACTGCACGAACATCACCGGGGCGCCCCGGGCGGCGCGCAGGGCGGTGATCGCCGCGCGCGCCGCCGGGGTGGCGGTGATCCGTGCCGGGTTGGTCGGCTCGGACATCAGTGGCCTTTAGAAGAAGCCGAGTGGTTTGGTGCTGTAGCTGACCAGGAGGTTCTTGGTCTGGCTGTAGTGGTCGAGCATCATGGCGTGGTTCTCTCGGCCGATGCCGGAGATCTTGTAGCCGCCGAAGGCTGCCCCGGCGGGGTAGGCGTGGTAGCAGTTGGTCCAGACCCGGCCGGCTTTGATCTTGCGGCCCATCTTGTAGGCCCGGTTCCCGTCGCGGGTCCAGACTCCGGCGCCCAGGCCGTAGAGGGTGTCGTTGGCGATCTCCAGGGCCTCTTGGTCGTCTTTGAAGGTGGTCACGGCCAGGACGGGGCCGAAGATCTCTTCTTGGAAGACCCGCATCTTGTTGTCGCCTTTAAGGACGGTGGGCTCGAAGAAGTAGCCGTCGGCGAACTCCCCGTCCATCGCGGCGCGGTGGCCGCCGATCAGGACCTCCGCGCCCTCGGCGATGCCGATGTCGACGTAGGAGGCGATCTTGTCGATCTGTTGTTTGGAGACCTGTGGGCCGATCATGGTCTCGGTGTCCAGCGGGTCGCCCTGGGTGATGGCGGCGATCCGGGCAAGGCAGCGGGCCATGAACTCCTCGTAGATGTCCTCCTGGATCAGTGCCCGCGAGGGTGCGGTGCACACCTCGCCCTTGTTGAACGCGTAGAGGACCAGTCCCTCGATGGCCTTGTCCAGGAACTCGTCGTCGTGGTCCATCACGTCGGCGAAGAAGATGTTCGGGGACTTGCCACCCAGCTCGGTGGTGGAGGGGATCAGGTTCTGGGCGGCGTACTGCATGATCAGGCGCCCGGTGACGGTCTCACCGGTGAACGCAATCTTCGCGATCCGCGGGTTCGCGGCCAGCGCCTTGCCGATCTCCGCGCCCGGACCGGTGACCACGTTGATCACCCCGGGCGGGACGACGTCCTCGATGACCTCCATCAGCTTCAGGATCGACCACGGGGTCGGTGACGCCGGCTTGAGCACCGAGCAGTTGCCCGCGGCCAGGGCCGGGGCAAGCTTCCACGCCGCCATCAGCAACGGGAAGTTGAACGGAACGATCTGCCCGACCACACCCAGCGGCTCACGGAAGTGGTAGGCCACCGTGTCCTTGTCGATCTCGGTGGAGGAGCCCTGCTCGGAGCGGGCCGCGGCGGCGAAGTAGCGGAAGTGGTCGACTACCAAAGGGATATCGGCGTTGAGGGTCTCCCGGACCGGTTTGCCGTTCTCCCAGGACTCCGCGACCGCCAGCATCTCCTTGTTCGCCTCGATCGCGTCGGCGATCGCGTTCAGCACCGCGGCCCGCTCGGTGGTCGAGGCCTCACCCCAGGCGTCCTTGGCGGCGTGGGCCGCGTCCAACGCGAGCTCGACATCCTCAGGGGTGGACTCGGCCACCTCGGTAATCGGACCGGCCGTGGCCGGACACAGGTCAGTGCGGTACTTGCCGTGGGTGGGGGCCAACCACTTACCACCAATGAAGTTCTCATACCTTGGCTGGACCTCGACGATGCTCCCGGGAAGACCCGGCGCGACGTACTTCATGTCGTTGCTCCTTAGGGATGAAGTGATTCGTGGTGGGCAGGCGAATCCAGCCGGGTATATCCCGGATGACTCGCAAAAGTACCCATCTCGACTGAACACCCCCAAAACGGTTCCGTCAACAGCAGCGAGGGTGCTTTCGCTATCGGCGGAGGTCCTTGATCTAATACGGTGCAGGGAACTTCCGCGTGGCGCAGGGAAACTCCGCGTGGCGGCCACTGCAGGCGATGGTGGCAGGGTCAACCGACAGGAGGCGTATGGATCAGCTCAGGCTTGGCATGCTCGCTCGATCGAGCAAGGAGAACGAGTTCCGACTGCCGATCCATCCGCAGCACTTCGACCGGATCGACGCCGACCTGCGGTCACGGATCGTGCTCGAGCGGGGCTACGGCGATCGATACGGTGTCACCGACGAGGAGCTCGCCAGCCAGGTCGCAGGCATTCGTTCACGTGAGGAGGTCATCGCGACCAGCGACGTGGTCCTGCTCCCCAAGCCCACCCTGGGCGACGTGGCCAGCCTTCGCGAGGGACAGGTGCTCTGGGGTTGGCCGCACGCCGTCCAGGACAACGAGCTCACGCAGATCTGTATTGACAAGCGGCTGACCCTCATCGCCTGGGAGGCCATGAACCACTGGACGCCCTCAGGGAGCTTCTTGGTCCACGTATTCCACATGAACAACGAGCTTGCCGGCTATTCCTCGGTGCTACACGCCTTGACCCTGATCGGTACGACCGGTCACTACGGCCGACCTCTCAGAGCCGTCGTCATTGGCTTCGGAAACGTGGCGCGAGGCGCCATCACTGCGCTGAACGCGTTCGGAGTCCACGATGTCACGGTGCTCACGATGCGCGACGTGACAGCTGTTGCCTCACCAGTGCCTTCGGTGGTGCTCGACCATCTGGACCGCACCGAGTCAGATCCCAGCCGCACGACGGTCCACACGACCGCGGGCCAGGTGCCCACGGCCGCGTTCCTGGCCCGGCACGACATCGTGGTCAACTGCG
>JBBQUB010000101.1:0-9905 GCA_038212865.1 Actinomycetales bacterium | reverse complement strand
GCCCCCCCGCGTTTCTGACGGTGGGTCCCCGCAGGGGCCCGGGGCCGCTGCGCGAGCCGCCGGCGTGCGGGCTCGCCACGCGGGCCAGGTCATCACTGAGTTTGTTTGCCTGCCGGGCCAGATCGTCGGTGGATGGGTGACCGTTGCGCGCGTGGGCGGTGGGACCGTTGAACCGGTCGGCGTCGTGGGCCGTGGGCAGGTCCGGGCCGACAGCTGGCTCCCTGACCACGTCGATGTCGAAGACCACGGCGTCCGCGCGGTGCCACGTCTGGAACACCTCGACCGCGCGACCGCGCCCGTCCACGCTCGTCCCCTCGAGGAGCAGCACCGGGTCACCCTGGGTCAGGTCGAGGGCGCTCCTGACCTTTCCCTCGGCTCGTATCGCACGCACTTGCCGTGTCCCGGCGACAATCGCGATGCCGTACCGCGAGCGCAGCGCGGCGTGCAGCGAAGCGTCGGTGAGCTCATCAGCGGTCAGCGAGGCACACTCGGGCATCGGCAACCACGTGTGGATGAGCGCGATCGGGGATCCAGCCACGCGCCGCAGCCGACGCAGTGACAGCACCTCGCTCCCGCCGAGCACGGCTGTGGCGGGGCTTACCGGCTCGGGCGCCAATGAAAGGATCTGGGTGCTGACGTGGGCGCCCTCGAGGGCGATCTGCGTGGACAGCCCAGGCAGGCGGTGAACGAGCCGATGGTGCTCGGGCCGCGGGGCGACCGTGCTACCCCGACCCCGGCCGCGCTCGATCAGCCCGTCCGTCGCGAGGGCAGCCAGCGCCTGACGAACCACAGATCTGGAGACGCCGTACTTCTCCTGCAGCCGCGCCTCGCTGGGCAACTGCGTGCCTGGTGGCAGTGAGCGGTTGATGATCTGGACCCGCAGTCGAGTGCCGATCTGGCGGTGCAGCGGGATCGGACTTGTTGGATCGAGGGCATCCGCGGGGTCCAGGACGTCGGCCGGCCCGTCGTCGAGTTCCATCCTGACCTCTCATCTCTTCGGTCGTCCCGGCTTGGTCACGCCTCTGTGTGATGTCTCAGCGGTGTTGCGCCGTGCGCCACACATCGTCCCAACCCGGCGCCAGTGCGGCGGCCCGGTGCAGGGAGAGCACAAGGCTGGCCTCGCGGGCGATGCCCTGCCCAGCAATGTCGAACGCCGTTCCGTGGTCCACAGAAACGCGGACCACCGGCAGCCCGACGGTAATGTTGACCCCATCGTCGCCGTAGACGGCCTTGAACGGTGCGTGTCCTTGATCGTGGTAGCACACGACGACCATTTTCCACTGGCCCTTGACCGCGGCTGGGATAAGCGCGTCAGCCGGCAGCGGACCTTGGACGTCGATGCCCCTCTTCTGAGCGGCCTGCACCGCCGGAGCGAGGATGTCCGCGTCCTCGTCCCCGAACAGCCGGTTCTCGCCGGCGTGCGGGTTGAGACCGACCACTCCGATGGGCTCATCCGGTCGACCCAGCGCCCGGTTGAAGGCACTCGCCAGCTCGATGACGTTGGTCGTGCGCTCGAAGGTGATGTCCTTGATCGCCTGGCGCATCGAGACGTGGGTGGTCAGGTGGAAGAAGTACAGGTCACCGGCAGACAGCACGAGGCTGTAGTTCTGCACGCCGAACTCATGGGCGAGTAACTCGGTGTGCCCGGGCCACTGGTGGCCTCCCGCATGCATGGCGGCTTTGTTGAGCGGTGCCGTCACGATACCTGCGACCTCGCCCTCGCGGGCCAGCCGGCACGCCTCAACGACGAACCGGTAGGAGCCGTCGCCGGCCGCCGCGCTAATCTGCCCGAGCGGCACGTCCGCGAGCGATGGCCCAGCCTGCAGCAGCTGGATCGTGCCAGGTTCGTTGGTGGCTTGGGCAGGGGAGTCGATGACACGGACGACGCCGGGATCACCGCCAGCGATCGTCACACCCCGGCGCATGGCGGCCTCGTCCCCGACGACGACGGGCACACACTGTGAGCGCAGCTCGCCGTGGCCGAGCAGGGCCTTGGCAGTGATCTCGGGCCCGATGCCGGCGACGTCACCCAGGGTGACTGCGAGTGTTGGGATGCTCATAGGACTTCACTCCAGGGATAGAGGGGGCGGACTAGACGCTCAGTGTGGCAACGACGTCGACGATCGCTTCGCGCTGACCGAAGCCTCCGGCCTTGGTGACCACCGTCAGACCTGCGGCCCGCCCGCCC
Source organism: Actinomycetales bacterium (assembly GCA_038212865.1). Taxonomy (GTDB): domain Bacteria; phylum Actinomycetota; class Actinomycetes; order Actinomycetales; family Dermatophilaceae; genus UBA4719. The sequence continues at coordinate 7,717 of JBBQUB010000101.1, read as the reverse complement.
TCGATCACCCCACGGGGGATGCCTTCCTGAACGGCGCCGTGCACCTGCACGGACTCGGCTCCGAGCCGGTGGAGCACCGCGCGGGCACCGTCGCCGCCCAACAGAACCAGCGATCCGATCCGGCCGTGCTCCACAATGACCTCCGACACGGCGGCCAACGCACCGGCCACCCGCTCCGACGCGCTGGCTCGCTGCTGCCGTTCAGCAGGTGACAGCAGGACGACGATGCCAGGGAGCGTTGAGCCGATCGGGACGCGCTCGGCGAGCCAGGTGCTCACGACATCCGACTCGGTAAGCCCGAGGAGTTCGTCGAACGAAGGCTCCAGGACCAGCAGGTCATCTGCCGACACGGAGTGCACGAGGGCCTCGACCTGCGACCGGGAGACCTCGTGCAGCGAACTGACTACCACAAGCGTTGTGCCCCCGGCCTGGTCCGCACGGGCCAGGTCTGCGCCGGACCGCTCAGGGTCAGCGTGACCAGCGTCGTCTTGCTGTGCTTCGGCGCCGGTGCTGTCCGCGATGGCTCCCGCACCCCAGACCCGAGCCATCGCGATCGCCAGGCCAGCGGCACCTACCGGGACCGCCCGGGCACCCAGCACGTCGATGCCCCCAGCCAGGGCAGTGAGGTCCGCGTCGCTGCCCGCGTCGATGACGAGCACGCGTGCACCGCCCTGGGTCGCCTGTAGCAGCGTCTCGGCGTGGTCGCGCGCCGTCCCCGGGCCGAGGGTGACGGGAACGCTGCCGGGAACGAGCTCGGCCATCAGGCTGGTGCCTACGGGGGTGATCAGGTCGCGGCCGATCGCGGTCGTGGCCACCGGTTCACCCTTGACCAGCAAGACCCCGTCGTGCACGGTGCGGCCCATGGCGGGGTACGTCGGGCAGATGATGGCCAATGCGTCTGGGTGGACCTGCGACCAGGCGGCCAGAGCGCCGGCCACCTGACCGGCGACGCTGCCGCGCATCGTCGAGTCGATCTTCAGGTACAGATGGTCGACCCCTACAGCCAGCAGTGAGGTAACGGCCTCGTGTGTGACGTTGCGGGCGGGCTCCAGTTCCATCGCTCGGGCGTCGGTTACCACGGCGATGGCGGTCCCCGGCCCCTGCACCGCGGCCAACTCGCCCAGCGCCAGACGCGCCGTCCAGCCAGTGCGCGCGAACTGGACCGCAGAATCATTGGCCCCGGTCAGGTCGTCGGCGGCAATGCCGACGATCGGTGCCTTTGGATTGGCTCCGCCGACCGTGGCCGCGTCAGTCGTCGTGCCACCTAACCGAATGACCATCAGGACTGCGTGGGTGCTGGCGGCCTGCGGCCTTGTTCACCGTCATCTGGCAAGGCTGTTGCACTCTCGACCAGGTCGCCTTCGTCATCGAATACCGACGGGTCGGCGACCAGACCCCCCTGGCGCTTTAGCACCCAGGCGGCCAACATCGGGGCGACGATCGCGCTGACCAGCACGGCGGAGGCGACCTGTGCGGTCGCTACCTCCATGTAAGGCGCGAACGTTGGGTCCGCGGCGGCGACTATCGCCGGGGTGGCGATGGCGTTGCCTGCCGTTGTTCCTGCGGCGAAGCCAATGCCGGACATCTTGCCGCGTCGTAGCAGGAAGCGGTACCCGAAGTACGCCAGGGTCCCTGTAAACACGGAGAAGACAGCGCCCGCGAGCAGGCCCGCGGCGCCACCGGTGACGACCTTGCCGAGGTCGATGCCGGTGCCGAGCGCGAAAGCGAAGAACGGGATGACCATGTTCGGCACCGGACGCATGACCTCAGTCCACTTGGGGTCGAGGTTGCCGACGATGAACCCCAGGATGAGCGGGACGACCGCGGCGAGCAGTGCGAGGAAGGGTATGTCCGCAAGGCCCGAGGCGCCGAGGAACAGCAGGGTGAAGAATGGGCCGTCATTGACCGCCGAGGCCATGTAGGAACTGCGGTCGACCTTGGTGCCGTAGCGGCCGGTGAAGGCCAGCCAGATGCCACCATTGCTGTTGTCGATCATGGCCATCATCGCCAGGATCGAGATCCCGAGGATCCCCTTGACCCCGATAAGTAGCCCGAGGCTGGCGACCAGGGCTGCCGGGATCAGGGACTTGCTCAACAGGATGACACCGGTCGTGGCTAGTACCGGGCCGGAGGTCCGCGCCGTGATCTGCATTCCCGTGGCGAAAATCAGCACCGCGATGAGTGGTAGTGCCGAGTTTTTGAATAGGGCGGTCGTGAAGCCGCCCATGTCGAGGAACCCAGGCGCAAACGTCCCAACGATCGATCCCAGGACGAGCGGGATGAGCATGAGCCCGCCGGGGATCTTATTCATCCCGTCGAACAGAGGTATGGAGAACTTCTTACGGGGAGGCGACGACTCGACTGCCATGACGAACCTTCTTTCGTGGAGCGGGCGTCGCCCGCGTCTCAACGACGATGTACGTACAAGATGTACTGACTTTAAGGGTCGATCGACGACTTGACAACCCTCCGAGGCCGCGCGTTGGGCGGCAAGGTCGTCGACCTTGGTCGGCGGCACCCATGCTCGTGGACGAACAACCAGCGCTCGTCCTCCACCGGGATCACGCAGTCACGCCAGTCCCCAGACTGGGTCGTAAGCGCCCGTCGCTGCCGCTCCTCTTCCATCACCGAACCACCCCGGGGGACGATCCAGCAAAAAGTTGTTCGTTGGTCCCGTGACAGTAGGCTGCCTTGATGGCGAACCAACTCGCGTCGTCCACGAGCCCCTATCTCCTACAGCACAAAGACAATCCGGTCGACTGGTGGCAGTGGGGACCTGAGGCGCTCGCCGAGGCGCAGAGGCGTGACGTCCCCGTACTGCTCTCCGTGGGCTACTCGGCGTGCCACTGGTGTCACGTGATGGCGCACGAGTCGTTCGAGGACACCGAGGTCGCTGCGGTGATCAACGCAGGCTTCGTGGCGATCAAGGTCGACCGTGAGGAACGTCCGGACATCGACGCGATCTACATGACGGCGACCACAGCCATGACCGGACACGGCGGCTGGCCCATGACCTGCTTTCTCACCCCGACCGGCGAGCCCTTCTTCTGCGGCACCTACTTCCCCAAGAGCTCATTCCTGCAGCTGCTTTCAGGTGTCTCCGACGCGTGGACCAACCGGCGTGACGAGGTCATGAAGAGCGGTTCGCGCATCGTGAAGGCCCTGCGCAGCGCAAGCACGGTGGGGACGGGTGAACCGATAACGTCGGTGGAGCTGACTCGGTCCGAGGCGCTCCTGTCGGATGGATACGACTGGCAGCACGGTGGATTCGGTGGGGCACCGAAGTTCCCACCCTCGATGGTCCTGGAGTTTCTTCTTCGACATTGGGCGCGAACGGGCTCGGACCGCGCCTTGCTCATGGCCGAGGGCACGTGCGAGTCCATGGCCCGCGGCGGGATGTATGACCAGCTGGCAGGGGGGTTTGCGCGCTACTCGGTCGACGCCGGCTGGGTGGTGCCCCACTTCGAGAAGATGCTCTACGACAACGCACAGCTGTTGCGCGTCTACCTCCACCTATGGCGTGCGACCCGCTCACCTTTGGCGGAACGGATCTCGCGTCAGACCGCGGACTTCCTCCTGCGTGATCTCGCTACTGGCGAGGGCGGCTTCGCCTCGGCGCTCGATGCAGACAGCGAGGGGGTCGAGGGGTTGACCTACGCCTGGACGCCACAACAGCTTGTCGGTGCGCTCGGCGACGACGATGGCCGCCGGGCCGCAGCACTGCTCGAGGTCACGCCGTCCGGGACGTTTGCACACGGAGCGTCAACGCTGCAGCTTCGCAGCGATCCGGACGACGCGCAGTGGTGGGAGGGTGTCCGTGGCCGGCTGCTGGCGGCGCGCGATCTACGACCACAGCCGGGCCGTGACGACAAGGTGGTGACCGGCTGGAACGGTCTGGCGCTCGCGGCGCTGAGCGAAGCCGGCGTGCTGCTTGAGGACTCGACCTATGTGGAGGCTGCGCGAAGATGCGCACAGTTCCTCGTCGAGTCCCATGTGGTTGACGGGCGGCTGCGCCGGGCGTCCCGCCAGGGCGTGGTCGGAGCGGCGATTGGAGTCGCCGACGACCACGGCAACCTGGCCGAAGGCCTGCTGACCCTGCACCAGGCGACCGGAGAGCCACGATGGCTCACCGCGGCGCGGGACCTCCTTGACACGGCGCTGACCCACTTCGGGGACGGCCGAGGCGGCTTCTTCGACACCGCGGACGACGCCGAGCAGCTCTTCACCAGACCGCGCAGTGCGGCGGACAACGCCGAGCCGTCGGGTCAGGCCGCTCTCGCCGGCGCTCTGCTGACCTATTCGGCGCTCAGTGGGTCCCCCCGCCATCGGGAGGCGGCAGACGCTGCCGTGGCGGCGGGCGCAGGTCTTGCCAGTCAGGACCCACGTTTCGCCGGCTGGACGCTGGCGATAGCCGAAGCGATGGCAGCCGGCCCGCAGCAGGTCGCCATCGTGGGCGACGGGTCACGGGCACAAGAGATGGTCCGCGTCGCTCGGGCCAGTACCTCCCCCGGACTGGTGATAGCGCACGGATCCCCTGATGCGCCAGGGATTCCACTCCTGGCACACCGGCCCCTGATAGCCGATGGCGCGACCGCCTACGTCTGTCGTGGCTTTGTCTGTGACCGACCCGTGGTCACGGCCGCGGAGCTATCCGCAGCACTGGGGAGAAGGTAGCCGTCCGCTACTCGCTTTGTTCCACCAATGCCGGGTCGCAGCAGCAGGCAACGGTGAAAACAATCGGTTACGCAGGACGCGGCCAGCCTCTCGATAGGGCGGCTCGCCCGCAGTCAGGTGAGCTGGGCGATCACGTCCAGTCCGATCTTCACGATGAACGCGCCCACCACGATGACGAACACGATGCGGATGAAACCGGCGCCCTTGGTCACGGCCGTGCGGGCGCCAACATATCCGCCCGCCAGGTTGCCCAGACCCATCAGCAGGCCGACCTTCCACATCACCGCTCCGGCCGGGATGAAGATGACCAGGGCGGCCAGGTTGGTGGCAAAGTTGGCAATCTTGGCCTTGGCGCTGGCCTGCAGGAACGTGTAGCCGAGCAGGCCCACCAGGGCGAACACGAAGAACGAACCGGTCCCGGGGCCGAGCGCACCGTCATACATGCCAACCAGGAAACCGACCCCGGTGGCGGCCAGCAGGTGCCGACGTCCCGAGAAGCGCAATTTCGTCTCACGACCGAGTTTTGGTGTGAACAGCGTGTAGGCGCCGACCCCGATCAGCACCACCAGGATGATCGGGTTGAACGCCGCCTTGGAGATGTGCGACGCGAGCGAGGCCCCGATCAGGGAACCGCCGAATGCCAGCAGTGCCAATGGGATCACGGTCTTGGGGTCCGGCCTGACTCGGCGATAGTAGGTCACCGCGCTCACTGACGTGCCACAGATCGAGCCAAGCTTGTTGGTCGCCAGGATCTGGATCGGAGCCGCCTGCGGGAACCCGAGCAGGAGCGCCGGCAGCTGGATCAGCCCGCCGCCGCCGACGACCGCGTCGACCCACCCGGCACACACCGCGGCCAGACACATGAGTAGGAGCGTGGTCGTCGAAGGGTCATTCACCGCGTGCGCCAACCGTCCACGATGGTCAGGATGTCGAGCAGGTCATGCGCGACGCCATCTGGCGTCACGTCGACCGAAACCTGTTGTGCCACTGGGATTGTCGAGTGCGGGACCCAGATGGCGCGCATTCCTGCCAACTGGCTCCCATGGACGTCCTCGAAGGGCCTGTCCCCGACATAGACAGCCTCATCCGGTTCCACGCCCAGAGCCGCAGCCGCAGCACGGAAGGCCTCTGGATGCGGCTTGGTCCAGGCGATCTCGCTGGAATAGACGTCAGCGTCGATCAGGTCGAGGACTCTGTCACGCTCGAATACCCCGCGGTGGTAGTCCCGCGGCCAGATGGTGTTGGACAGGATACCGACGCGAATACCCCTCTCACGCAACCCTGCCCAGAGCGGGCGCACCTGCTCGTCGGTGAACGTGTGTGGCTCCCAGAACCGCCGGTAAGCCGCCAAAGCCGCCGCGTGTGTGGCGTCAGCCGGGTCCAGTCCCACCTCTCGCAACAGGTCGTCCATATGCGCGCTGCCCTGTCCAGTGCGCGCCCGCTGCCACGCGGCGTCCTCGGCTGCGAGGATGCGGGCCGCGAGCCCCTCAGCGGCATGGGAGTCATCGCGGTGAACGGCTCGCGCGTACACGGTCCACTGCTCGGCGAGGTCGACGGTGTGCCAAGGGGTCAGCGTGCCGCCCCAGTCGAAGATGACCGCACGGAGCCGGGGCCTAGATCCGCCCATCAGCGCGCTGAGCCGCCCACCTCGGACACGATTGCCTCGACGATCTGGTCAACCGGAACGTCGCGTCGGTCGCCGGTCGCGCGATCCTTGATCTCGATCGTCCCGGCCTCAAGGCCCTTGCCGACGATCACGATGGTCGGCGCCCCGATCAGCTCGGCGTCCTTGAACTTCACACCTGGCGAGACCTTGCGCCGGTCGTCGTAGAGGACCGACACTCCTTGCCCTGCCAGCGCTTCAGTCAGCTCATCAGCCTTGGCGAAGACCACTTCGTCCTTGCCGGTCGCCACCAGGTGGACGTCGGCGGGAGCGATCTCGCGGGGCCACACCAGGCCGAACTCGTCGTGGCAGCCCTCGGCCACGGCGGCCACCGCACGGCTGACGCCCACCCCGTAGGAGCCCATGGTCACGGTCACGAGCTTGCCGTTCCGGTCAAGAACCTTCAGACCCAGGGACTCGGCATACTTGCGACCGAGCTGGAAGATATGTCCCATCTCGATGCCTCGTGCGGTCTCCAGCGGCTGACCGCAGTTGGGGCACTCGTCACCGTCGCGCACCTCGGCAGCCTCGATCGTGCCGTCAGCGGCGAAGTCGCGTCCCGCCACCAGCCCGATGACGTGCCTGCCGGGAGTGTCGGCTCCGGTGACCCAGACCGTGCCGTCGACGATCCGCGGGTCGAGCAGATACCTGATCCCCGAGCTGGTGTGCTCACCCAGCACCCCGGGGCCCATGTAGCCCTTGGCCAGGGCCGGGTTCTTGTCGAAGTCCGCCTCGGCGAAAGCCTCGATCTCGGCAGGCTCGACCTGGGCGCCGAGCCGCTTCTCGTCGATCTCGCGGTCACCGGGGACACCGATGGCCAGCGGCTCGCGTCGGCCGCCAGGGTGGACCACCGTCACGATCACGTTCTTGAGCGTGTCGCCGGCCTGCCACGGTCGGTCGGCCCGGGGGAAGGCCGCGTTGAGGTGATCCACCAGGGCGGCGATGGTGGGAGTGTCGGGAGTGTCCTCGGCGTGGGCAGCCGGCAGGCCCTCGTAGGAGGCGGCAGGCGGCGCCGGCACCTGCACGGCCTCGACGTTGGCTGCGTAGTCGCAGGAGATGCAACGCACGTAGGTGTCCTCGCCGTACTCAGCCGTGGCGAGGAACTCCTCGGACGCCGAACCGCCCATCGCACCGGAGGTCGCCCGGACGATGACGTAGTCGAAGCCGAGCCGGTCGAAGATCTTGATGTAGGCGCCGCGATGCGCGTCATAGGAGGCCTGCAGACCGGCGTCGTCCACGTCGAAGGAGGAGGAGTCCTTCATGATGAACTCGCGACCTCGCAGCAGACCTGCGCGCGGCCGAACCTCGTCGCGATACTTGGTCTGGATCTGGTAGATCGAGAGAGGCAGATCCTTGTAGGAGCCGTAGAGGTCCTTGACC
>JBBQUB010000100.1:0-9930 GCA_038212865.1 Actinomycetales bacterium | reverse complement strand
AACACCCACCTGCGCAAGAACGGGGTCGAGGTGATCACCGTGGCCGGCGGCGAGCTCGGGCGCGGTCGCGGCGGGCCCAGATGCCTGGCGTGTCCGATTCAGCGAGAGGGTCTCTAGCATGTCCTCCAACCTGAGCGGTCGTAACTTTCTCAAGGAGCTCGACTTCACCCCTGATGAGTGGCGTGGGCTGCTCACCTTGTCCGCGTCCCTGAAGGCCGACAAGGCCGCCGGGATCGAGCGGAAACACTTGAGTGGCAAGAACATTGCGCTGATCTTCGAGAAGACGTCGACCCGCACGCGGTGCGCCTTCGAGGTTGCCGCGTTCGACCAGGGAGCGCACGTCACCTATCTGGACCCGAGCGGCAGCCAGATTGGCCACAAGGAGTCGATGAAGGACACCGCGCGGGTGCTGGGACGGATGTATGACGGGATCCAGTACCGCGGTTCAGGCCAGGAGCTGGTGGAGACTCTTGGGCAGTATGCCGGGGTCCCCGTGTGGAACGGCCTCACCGATGAGTGGCACCCGACCCAGACGCTGTGCGACCTGCTCACCATGCGCGAGTGGTGTGCCAAGCCGGATGCCGAGATCGCGTTCGCGTTCTGCGGTGACGCCCGCAGCAACGTCGCGAACTCACTGCTCATCGGCGGCGCCATGATGGGCATGGACGTACGGATGGTGGCGCCTAGTGGCCTCTGGAACCCGGGCGAGGTCATCGCCGCCGCCAGAGCGATCGCCGAGACCACCGGCGCGCGGATAACCCACACCGAGGACCTCGACGAGGGGGTCTTGAACGTCGACTTCGTCCACACCGACGTGTGGGTCTCGATGGGGGAGCCCAAGGAGAAGTGGGCCGAACGCATCGAGCTGCTCCTCCCCTACCAGGTGAATGCGGACCTCATGAAGCGCACCGGAAACCCCCACGTCCGGGTCATGCACTGCCTGCCTGCCTTTCACGACCGGCATACGGCCGTGGGCGAACAGCTCTTCCAGGACACCGGGCTGGAGGCGCTCGAGGTCACCGACGAGGTCTTCGAGTCCGACGCCTCCATCGTCTTCGACCAGGCCGAGAATCGGATGCACAGCATCAAGGCCATCCTCGTCGCGACACTGGGCGACTGATGGCCATCTTCGGCTGCTCGGAGGTGTGACATCCGCATCGTCGCGGCCCTTGGTGGCAACGCCCTGCTCAAGCGTGGCGAGCGCCCCGATGCCGCCACGCAACGTGCCAACGTGGCGCTGGCGGTGGAGGCGCTGGCGCCCCTGGCCCGCGAGCACGAGCTGGTGGTGACGCACGGCAACGGCCCTCAGGTTGGTGTTCTCGCGGTGGAGAGTGCATCCGACCTGCGGCTGTCCGAGCCCTACCCGTTCGATGTGTTGGGGGCAGAGACGCAGGGGATGATCGGCTACTGGCTGTTGCAGGCCTTCCAGAACGCACTGCCTGGGCGTCAGGTCGCGAGCATCATCAACCAGACACTTGTCCTCGCGCATGACCCGGCCTTCGAGGATCCCAAGAAATTTGTCGGCGAGGTCTATCCGCAGGAGGAGGCCCTGCGGCTGGCCGAGGAGCGGGGCTGGGCTGTGCGCCAGGACGGCACCGAATGGCGCCGTGTCGTGGCTTCACCCCAGCCGCAGCGCGTCATCGAGACCAGGATGATCCGGTTGCTGATGCTCAGCGGGGCGTTGGTCGTCTGTGCTGGGGGCGGGGGCGTGCCGGTCATCCGGGACGAGCGTGGCAAGTTGCGCGGCGTCGAGGCGGTGGTCGACAAGGACCTCACTGCCGCGGTGCTCGCCGAAGCCCTCGACGCGGACGTGCTGCTGGTGCTCACCGACGTGCCCAACGTGGTTCGCCACTTCGGGACTCCCGAGGCGTTGAGCATCTCAAGAGTGACGCCGGGGGCGCTGCGTCGTGAGAACTTCCCGGCCGGGTCGATGGGACCAAAGGTCGACGCCGTATGCCGGTTCGTCGAGCTCACCGGGGACATGGCCGCCATCGGGCGGCTCGAGGACGCCGAGCTGATCATCGCCGGCAAGGCGGGGACTATCATCACGCCGGGCGGCGACTACGGCGGGCCCGACGACCTGCGGGACCGACGATAAACATGACCGGACAAGTAACCAGACCACAGATTCAAGACCTGAAGACCAACGATGAAAGCAGAGCCTGTCATGACTGACACGATCACCCTCTCTCAGCAGCAGATTCAGCTCGATGAGCAGGTGACGGCCCACAACTACCACCCCCTTCCCGTGGTCATCGCCTCCGCCAAGGGTGCGTGGGTCACCGATGTCGAGGGCCGCCGCTACCTGGACGCCCTGGCCGGATACTCGGCACTGAACTTCGGTCACGGACATCCCCTGCTGGTTGCCGCTGCCAAGGCACAGCTGGACCGCGCGACCCTGACCAGCCGGGCGTTCTACAACGACCAGCTCGGGCCGTTCTGTCGCGACCTCGCGGCGCTGGCCGGCATGGAGGTTGTCCTGCCGATGAACACTGGGGCAGAGGCGGTGGAGACCGCGATCAAGGTCTCGCGCAAGTGGGGCTATGAGGTCAAGGGCGTTGCGCACGACCAGGCCAACATCATCGTGGCCGACGGCAACTTCCACGGGCGGACCACGACGATCGTGAGCTTCTCCACCGATCCCGTTGCGCGCGAAGGCTTTGGGCCGTTCACGCCCGGTTTCCGCATCGTTCCGTTCGGCGATGCGGCGGCGCTGGAGGCGGCCATCGACGGCAACACCGTTGCTGCGCTGATCGAGCCGATCCAGGGCGAGTCGGGCGTGCAGGTGCCACCGCCGGGGTTCCTGAAGGCGGCGCGAGAGATCTGCACGCGCAAGAACGTCCTGTTCATCGCGGACGAGATCCAGTCGGGACTGGGGCGCACCGGCAGCACCTTCGCCTGCGAGCTGGAGGACGTGGTTCCGGACATGTACGTGCTCGGAAAGGCCCTCGGCGGCGGGATCGTGCCTGTGTCGGCGGTGGTTTCCTCCCGCGCTGTGATGGACGTGATCCGTCCGGGCAACCACGGGTCCACCTTCGGCGGCAACCCGCTGGCCTGCGCCATCGGCCATGCGGTCGTCGGAATGCTCGAGACCGGCGAGTTCCAGGCTCGGGCGGCTGCGCTGGGGGCGCGGATGCGCAAGAACCTTGATGCGCTCGTCGGCCACGGGGTGGTGGCGGTTCGTTCACGCGGTCTGTGGGCCGGCATCGACATCGACCCGGCGCTGATGTCCGGACGCGACGCCTGCGAGCGGCTGATGGCGCAAGGTGTCCTGGCCAAAGACACGCACGGGTCCACGATCCGGCTGGCGCCCCCGATCGTGATCGAGGAGTCCGAGGTCGACTGGATGACCGAACAGCTCGAGGCCGTGCTCAGCTGAGGACTGACTTGGTAGCCCGCTGAACTGCGAACTTGTCGGTCAGCAGGGTCTGCCGAGGGGCTTTTTGTTCTGCTAGCGTTTGGCGCCGGTGGTCACCGATCTGCTGGGTCGTGAATGGCGGACGCCGAACGCCTACCCTGCGGCAGGCGTGAGGCGGAGACCGCCACCAGTTCCTCCATGAGACCCGGGACAGCTTTCTTCCCTTTCCGGAGAGGGGTTGAGTCATGGCAGTTCAGATGGATCAGCAGATCGAGGAACCCACCACCGGACCGCGCAGCATGATGGTCTCCAAGACGTGGGTTCAGGGTGTCGCCATCGTCATGCTGTTTGGCTTCTTCGTCATGGGCATTCTCGCCTACAAGACGTACTCGTCATCCATGCCGCAGCCGGTTAAAGTGACCAGCCAGTCCGGGCAGGTCGTGTTCACCGGGGACGAGATTACGAAGGGTCAGGTGCTCTTCCAGAGCGCCGGCCTGATGCAGTACGGCTCTATCCTGGGGCATGGTGCATACCTCGGCCCCGACTTCACCGCCGACTACCTGCGTCGCTCCGCGACGTCTGTGCGCGAGACCTACCTGAACTCAGGTGGGAGCGACGCGCACGACAAGCTCGTCAAGGAGTTCCGCACCAATCGCTACGACGACGCGACTGGCACCTTGGTTTTCACGGATCCACAGATCAATGCCTTCAAGGAGCTGGAGGGGCACTACGCGACCTACTTCGGGGCGGACGCCACCAAGAACGGTCTGCGAGCCAACGCGATCTCTGACCCTCAGGAGATCCACAACCTGACCTCGTTCTTCGCCTGGACCGCGTGGGCGGCCGCGGCCGACCGTCCAGGGCTGGGCTACTCCTACACCAACAACTGGCCCGCAGAAAAGCTCGTCGACAACGTCCCCACGGGCCACGTTGTCGTGTGGAGCGTCTTGTCACTGGTCATGCTCCTGGGCGGGACCGGAGCGCTCTTTGCGGTCTATGGCCGCTGGAGCCAGAAGATCGGGTGGCACGGTGCGGAGGGCAAAGCGGTGACCTTCCGCCGGCCGGGCGAGGTGGCCCTGACCCCCTCCCAGCGCACCGTCGGCTGGTTCTTCCTCGTGATCTCCCTTCTCTTCCTGGTCCAGACCATCGTCGGGGCGGCAGCCGAGCACTACCGGGCCGACCTGAGCAACTTCTTCGGCTTCGACCTGTCCAAGGTCCTGCCCTACAACCTGGCTCGGACATGGCACGTTCAGCTGTCCCTTTTCTGGACCGCTACGTCCTTCCTCGCCGCCGCTATTTTCCTCGTGCCGTTCATCTCGGGACGCAAGCAACCCCGAGGACAGGCCGCACTCTCCTACGGTCTTCTCGGCGCCCTTGTCGTAGTCGTGTTCGGCAGCCTGATCTCCGAAGCCGGGTCCATCTTCGCTATACGGTGGTTCAGGGACTCAGGACTGTTGAGCCAGCAGTGGGAGTACCTCGACCTTCCTCGCCTCTGGCAGATTCTCATGATCATCGGGCTGGCGCTGTGGCTGGTGATCCTCTATCGAGGCTTGCGTGGCCGGCTGGCCACCGAGTCCAAGGGCAACATGCCGTGGCTGTTCTTCCTCACCGCCTCGGCCATTCCCGCGTTCTATGCGGTCGGGTTGCTGGCGGGCCAGGAGACCACCTTCTCGGTGGCCGACTTCTGGCGCTTCTGGGTTGTGCACCTTTGGGTCGAGGACTTCCTGGAGCTGTTCACCACGGTGATGGTGGCCTACCTCTTCGTGATGATGGGTGTGGTCCGCGAGAAGATCGCGCTCGGCATCATCTACCTGGACATTATTCTGTATTCCGCAGGTGGCGTGATCGGTACGATGCACCACCTCTACTTCTCCGGCACCCCCGTCGAGCACATGGCTCTAGGAGCGTTCTTCTCGGCCGCCGAGGTCATCCCCTTGACGTTCCTTACCGTCGAGGCCTGGGGGTTCCTCCAGCTCGGGGCCAAGAAAGAACGCGGAGAAGGGGTGGGCTTCCCGCACCGCTGGGCCGTGATGTTCCTGGTTGCCGTCGGCTTCTGGAACTTCCTCGGAGCGGGGATCTTCGGGTTCCTGGTCAATCTGCCGATCGTCTCGTACTTCCAGATCGGGACTGCCCTGACAGCGAACCACGCCCACGCCGCCATGATGGGCGTCTACGGGATGCTCAGTGTCGGCCTCGGTCTTTTCTGTCTTCGCTACCTCATCCCCGCCAAGCTCTGGCCCGACCGGCTGGCCAAGATCTCCTTCTGGTCACTGAATATCGGTCTGGCCTGGATGGTGTTCGCCAGCTTGCTGCCGCTGGGTGTGGTGCAGCTCTACCACTCGGTCAACGAGGGCTACTTCGAGGCGCGGTCGCTGGGCTTCATCACCAGCCCTGGCAATGCGGTCCTCGAGTGGGTGCGCCTTCCCGGTGACCTCGTCTTCATCCTCGGCGGCGTGCTGCCGTTCGTCTGGATCTGCTGGCTGGGCGTGCGCTATCGCGTCAAGGGAGTCACCGACCGGCATGGCGAGGATGCCCTGTTCAGTGAGCAGGCTCTGGAGGGGAGCACGGCAGGAGCCGAGATGGATCGCCCATGAGCAGTGTCGATGTCAGCGTCTGGCTCACGGCTGTGTATGCCGTGTTCCTCATCCTCGTGGCGCACGGATTCGACCGGCTGGCCCAGGTCACTGCTCACCGGTCGGACCGATGGCGCACCGGCGGCTTCACCTACCAGGAGGATCACGACGCCTGGGTCTGTTCCGAGGAGCAGTGGCTCTGGCCGATGTCCTTTGACCCCGAGAACCGGGTAACGCGCTATCGCGCCAAGCCCACGGTCTGCAACGCCTGCCCGGTCAAGCAGGCTTGTACTACTTCGGACACGGGGCGCGAGATGATCCGTGAGGTCGACCCCTGGCCACACTCGGAAGCCGGGCGGTTCCACCGCGGGATCGCCTGCACGATCTGCCTGTTGGCCGTCTTGTTGCCCTTGGCCACACTCATCGCCGAGCGCGACCTGACCGACGCTGGGGTCCTGATCGCCACCGTTGCCTTCTCGGTGGTGGCCAGCCTTCCTCTCGTGAGCCACTTCAGGAACACCCCGGACGGCTTTCCCGAAAACGTCCCCGTGGAGATCCAAGCGGGCCGCCCCGACAAAGCGACCGACGTCGCAGCCAAGGGACTCCAGTCGCTCATCCCCGCCTCGCGCCGGGCCGTCTACGGCAGCGACACGAAGTCCGAACGTAGGCCTCACAAGACGCCTGCAGCCCAGCGCAGACCCGACGCGCCCAACCCAGACCAGATCAGACCAGCCCAGACCAGGCCAGACCGGTACGGAACCCATTGGGGTAGCACCAAATCCAAGGAGCATTGATGACCTGGCTCGTGTTAACCATCGTTATTGTCCTGATCGTCGTGGGCCTTGCCATCACATCGGTGCGAGTCCTTCGCGAGTACGAACGTGGCGTCGTGTTTCGTCTTGGCCGCATCCAGCCGCTGTACCTCCCGGGACCGCGCTTCCTGCTGCCTGGCATCGACCGGCTGATTCGCGTCGGCCTTCGGGTGGTGACGTTGACCATTCCTCCGCAGGAGGTCATCACCCGCGACAACGTGCCCGCCCGCGTCAACGCCGTCGTGCTCTTCCAGGTCGTGGATCCGGTCAAGGCCATCATGACGGTCGAGAACTACGCCGTGGCCACGTCTCAGATTGCGCAGACGAGTCTGCGGTCCGTGCTCGGACGGGCCGACCTGGACACGCTTCTCGCCCATCGCGAGGATCTCAACGAGGATCTTCGCACCACGATCGAGCTCCAGACCGAGCCGTGGGGAGTCCAGGTCAAGGTGGTCGAGATCAAGGACGTCGAGATCCCGGAGGCCATGCAGCGGGCGATGGCGCGAGAAGCCGAGGCCGAGCGCGAACGCCGCGCCAAGATCATCAACGCTCGTGGCGAGCTACAGGCATCCGAGGATCTGCGTGAGGCTGCTGAGACCCTGACCAAGAGCCCCGCCGCGATCCAGCTCCGTTACCTGCAGACCCTTCTCGAGCTGGGAGCAGACCACAACACGACCGTGGTCTTCCCGCTGCCGATAGACATCATCGGACCCTTCCTCAACAAGGTGCCGGAAATGTTGCGAGGCGAATCGAGGCCCCTGTCCTCCAACGGGCAGGGCACCCCTCATAGCTCCGACGAAAACGGAAGTCTCGAGCCCACCGCCTGAGGACGAGAACTGGGCGCTGCTGACCTCGGGGAAGGATGCCCAGTTCGGCTATCTTGTTCGGTGGCTGGCCCGCGCTTCGGACAGCAGGATGACCTCGGCGAGGGCGGTGGGTCCTTCGTTATTCTCGACCTCCAGGACCAGGTCCGACTCGGGGCACAGCCGTCCGTCGGCCCATCGGACGAGATATGGCGGCTCGCCGTCCATGCCGTCGATCTCGAGCACCTCTCCGTCCCTCGTGGGAGCGTCGAAGCGGCTGGCCGCGAGGATTATGTGATCTCGATGGGGTGCCTTCACCTTGTCTCCTTGTTCACAATTGTTCTCCGGGGCAGCATGGAAATCTGGATCGTGACTACCAGAACAGCATCGCCCCGGGCATCGGAGTAGGGCCCTTCGTCCCGTCTTTGGAATCCCCAGATGGAGCATGAGGACCACTTGTCGCCAGTCCCGGCCCGTGAAAAAATGACGCGGGGTGGAGCACCCAACAGGAGGCACGCGTGAAAATCCGTCTGAGAACAGCCGTCGCAGTCCTTGCAGCACTTGCACTGACGGCGGCCGGACCAGTCGGCTTGACCCAGGCGTCCGGGAACGACGACCACGGCACACCGATGCCCAAGACGACCAAGGTCTTCACCCTGGACCCGTCCACGTTGGGCAACAACCCCGAAGGCGTGGCATGGGACAGCCGCAGCGAGTCATTCTTCGTCGGCACCGTGGGCACCGGGACCATCTACCGGGCCACGCTTCGCGACACGACGCTTCGTCCCTTCATCACCCCGAACCCTGCTGACCCCGCGGATTCGGCCGTCGGGATGAAGGTCTCAGGTGGCAAGCTGTACGTCGCGGGTGGGCCGACGGGCAGCATCTACGTGTACCAGATCAGGACGGGCGCACTCTTGGCCCGGTTTGAGACCGGCACGGGGGGCTTCCTCAATGACCTCGTGGTGACCCAGAGCGGCGACGTGTATGTCACCGACTCCTTCCGTCCGATGATCTGGCACCTGACGCGAGCGATGGTCAAGGCAGGTACCGGAACGCCCGGGAGCATCCCCGTCGGACCCGAGATCGCCTACACAGCAGGCCAGTTCAATCTCAACGGCATCGTGTCGCGGCGTGGCGGGCGGGAACTCATCGTCGTCCACTCCTTCTTGAAGTCGCTCTTCCGCATCGATCTCGACCGCGACACACCAGCGGACAGGACCATCACCAAGATCGACGCTCCCGCCCTGGCTGGTGACGGCTTGCTGATGGACAGGGGCAAGCTGCTCGTGGTGGTCGGCAGCACGGCGAGCGTGACGGTGCTTGAGCTCTCTCGCCACGACTCGCATGCCCGCGCGGTCAAGGTGCTGACGGATACATCGCTGCGCGGACCGTCAACGATCGCTCGCGCCCAGGACCGCTACCTCGTGGTCAACGCCGCCTTCAACCAGCCCACGCCATACACCGTCTCCGCTCTTCCCCGCGGTGAGGACGGCGATCACGACGGCGGCAACGACGGCGATCACGACGGCGGCAACGACGGCGATCATGGTCGCTAGAACGCCAAGCTCGTCACGGGTTTGATGACTGCGTCCAGGCGCAGTCATCAAACCCGACCATGTTCACGCTGCGATGGCGTGGTCCACGCCACAGGGCGAGCACTTGAAACGCGGCGCAGCTTGGCAGGTCGAGGTCGCGCTGCCCTGACGCGAACGTCGCTGTGCGCATGGGGGATGACACATGGGAGATTCACGCCGCAGCGGACCATGGGTTCTGGGACTGGGGCGGGGTGGTTTGCCAGGTGATGGCGGTGTCGGTGATGGTGGCGCTCAGGTCGTGTTGGTGGACGTATGTGTGGTGGCTGGCACAGAGCAGGCCAAGGTTCGACAGGGCGGTAGGCCCGCCGTCGGTCCAGTGGATGTTGTGATGGGCCTCGCACCAATGTGGTGGTCGCCCACAGTTCGGGAAGGTGCAGCCCTTGTCTCTGGCCCACAGGGCCGCGAGCAGGGCTGGGGTGACAAGTCTCTTGGTTCGCCCGACGTCGAGGGGTTGGGATTGGCTGCCCAACACGATGGGGATGATCGAGGCGTCGCAAGCGAGCTTGCGGACCACCTGGGGTGAGAGGACGGTGCCGTCCAGGGTCATCCCGGCGCCGCGGATCGCTCCGCTGAGGGCGTCGTGGTCGATCAGGACCACGATCTGGGCTTTGGTGGTGGCTGGGGCGGCGCCGCCGGCTGCGGTGGCTCGCCGGCAGATCTCGATCAGGGCGTCGGCTCGGCGCCGGTCGGCCAGGCGCGGGTCGGGTCCGCCGCCCGCGGTGGGGTGGGGTGCGGACAGTGGGTCGAGTGCGGCGCGGAGGACGGCGCCGGCTTCGGGGTCGAGCT
>JBBQUB010000099.1:0-9957 GCA_038212865.1 Actinomycetales bacterium | reverse complement strand
GCGCAGGTTGACGTCGGTCAGGGAGAAGTAGTCGCGAACTCGCTCATCGGCCGGGTCGGTGATCTGGATCGGCATGTCAGCAGATCACTGGATGAGAGCCATGGTCAGGCAAGGATCTTCGCAATGGCCAGGACCCCGATGACGACGATCAGCCCGCGAAGAACCGCCGGTGACAGGCGCCGCCCGACCCTGGCTCCGACATACCCGCCGACAAGTGAGCCCACCGCGATCAGGGCGGCAACCGACCAGTTGATCCGCTCCCAGGCCACGATCATGAAGATCACTGCAGCAACGGCGTTGACCACGGTGACCAGGACATTCTTCAACGCGTTGACCCGCTGCAGGCTGATCGCCATCAGGACGCTCATGATGCCCACCATCAAGATGCCCTGAGCTGCCCCGAAGTAGCCGCCATAGACCCCAGCGGCAAAGACCCCAACGGTCAACAACACCCGCCGGCCAGCGCTGTCATGGTCCGGATGGCGTGCGGACGCCCACGTCTGCAGGCGCCGCCCCAGCAGAACCAGTAACAACGCGACGGCGATGAGGACCGGCACGATCGCCTCGAACGCCGACTCGGGGAGCTTGAGCAGCAGGATCGCACCAACCACCCCACCGAGGAAGGACACCGGCGCCAACCGCCGTAGGGTGCGGCCCTGGCCCTTGAGCTCAGCGCGATAGCCCGCAGTACCGCTGAGGCCACCGGCGACGAGGCCAACGGTGTTGGAGATGTTGGCGACCACCGGAGGAAACCCGAAGAACAACAAGGTAGGAAAGGTGATCAGCGTGCCAGATCCGACGATCGTGTTGATGGTCCCTGCAGCCATTCCCGCCGCGAGCAGCGCAACGACTTCATACCAAGGCACCCGGTAACCTTAGGCGAGAGGTGACCGGGTGCCTCAGGGTGCTGGTGTCAGCGGGGGGCAGGCCCCCCCGGTTCGCCGCCCTGATCGGGTTCGCCCCGCTGCGGCGTGCCCTGGTCGACATCGCCCGAAGTATGCAGCTCCGAGTCATGCAGCGCGGACGCCTGGTCCTCCAGCGAGTCTGCAGCCGGACGACCGGAAGTCTGGGCCCGACGCTGGCTCCTGGTTGCGTGGCCCTCGGCCTCGGCGGACGCACCGGCTGCCTGTCCGCGGGCTTCGGCCAGAGCCTTGACCGGGTCCTCCAGGGTCGTCTCCTCAAAGGCGGTGGGCATGACCTCGCCGGTGTCGACCCACTTGTCGCTCGGGTCCTCGACGTCCTTACCGCCGAGTGCGCTGCCTATGCCCTTGAGAGCCTCAGTGAGCTCGCTGGGGATGATCCACAGCTTGTTGGCATCTCCTCGGGCGAGCTGCGGGAGCACCTGGAGATACTGGTAGGCGAGGAGCTTCTGGTCAGGCTTTCCGCGATGGATGGCCTCGAACACCTGGGTGATCGCACGGGACTGACCCTGGGCCTCGAGGATGCGCGCCTGCGCCGAACCCTCAGCGCGAAGGATCTGGCTCTGTTTGTCGCCCTCGGCGGTCAGGATGGCCGACTGCTTGATCCCTTCGGCGGTCAAGATCGTGGCGCGGCGGTCACGCTCTGCGCGCATCTGCTTCTCCATCGAGTCCTGCACCGAGCGCGGCGGGTCGATGGCCTTGAGCTCGACCCGGTTCACGCGGATCCCCCACTTACCGGTGGCTTCGTCCAGAACGCCGCGCAGCTGGGCGTTGATCTGGTCCCTGCTGGTCAGTGTCTGCTCGAGGTCGAGGGAGCCGATGACGTTACGCAAAGTGGTGACTGTCAGCTGCTCGATGCCCTGGATGAAGTTGGCGATCTCATAGACGGCCGACTTGGAGTCGATGACCGAGTAGTAGATGACCGTGTCGATGTTGACCACCAGGTTGTCCGAGGTGATCACGGGCTGCGGGGGGAAGGAGACGACCTGCTCGCGCAGGTCAACGTTTGCCCGGACTTTGTCGACGAAAGGCACGAGGAGGTGAAGGCCACCCTCGAGGGTCCGCGAGAACTTGCCGAGCCGCTCGATGATCAGGGAAGACTGCTGCGGCACGATGCGCACCGTCTTGTAGATGACGATGACGGCGAATATCACGAGCAGCAACAGGACGATGAGCCCCGTGCCCACAGCGGATTCTGAAAACACTGACTACTCCGATTCCCGACCATCCGCGATGTTGGTCACGATCGCGGTGGCCCCCTCGATGGAAACAACCCGTACCTCTTGTCCGGGCAGGCATGCTGCGGTGTTCGGCGTCGTGCGTGCCGACCAGGTCTCTCCGCCAAGCTTGACTCGTCCCTCGTGTTCAGTGACGGTCTGAAGCACGACTGCCAAGCGACCGACCTGCGCGAGAGCGCCGATGTCACTGTGGCCCTCCGGCACCATGAAATGGCTTGTGACCATGGGCCGAACTATCAGGAGCAGGCCCGTGGCCACGCTGACCGCCACGATCACCTGACCTGTGAAGCTGAGGCCGATGGCCGCGGCGATGGCCCCCGCCAGCGCGCCACCGGCCAGCATCACGAACACGAACGCGACACTGACAACCTCGATAGCCCCCAGGGCGAGCGCCAGACCCACCCACGCCAGCCAGCTGTTTTCGCTGAACCACGCCATGCCAGTCCCTCCCGTGCTCAGTGAGTCATTACCGTACTGGTCGTTCGGGCGCACCGGTCACGGGGTGCTGTGAGGTGGGTCGACCGTCGCCAGCCGCCCTCGCGGACCACCGCCCACCGTGACGCTCGACCATCAGCGGCAGGCCGAACGTCTTGGACAGGTTCGCGGCGCTCAGCGTGATCTCCACCGGCCCGGCGGCGACGATGCGACCATCGCGCATCAACAGGGCGTCGGTGAAGGACGGCGGGATCTCCTCCACGTGGTGGGTCACGACAACCAGCGCAGGCGCTTCGACATCGGCGGCCAACAGCCCCAGCCGAGCCACCAGGTCCTCTCGACCACCGAGGTCGAGACCGGCGGCCGGCTCGTCGAGCAGCATCAGCTCGGGGTCGGTCATCAGCGCCCGGGCGATCTGCACCCGTTTGCTCTCGCCTTCGCTGAGGGTGCCGAACCTTCGGTCCCGCAGGTGCGCCGCGCCAAGGGACTCGAGCAGCTCGTCGGCACGTGCGTGGTCGAGCGCCTCGTACCTCTCCCTCCAACGCCCGACAATCCCGTACGAAGCGGTGACGACGACATCGTGCACCAGCTCGTCTGCAGATAGCCGTTCGGCGACTGCTGCGCTGGCCAAGCCGATTCGGGGGCGCAGCTCGAATACGTCAACAGCCCCCAGGACCTCGCCAAGGACGCCAGCGACACCGGTCGTGGGGTGGATCCGGCCGGCCGCCAGCTGCAGCAGGGTGGTCTTTCCTGCGCCGTTCGGTCCGAGGACGACCCATCGCTGGCCTTCCTCGACCTCCCAGGTGATGTCGTCGAGCAGCGTGTTGCCACCGCGAACCACGCTGACGCCGGCAAATTCGAGGACGTCGCTCATGTTCACTGACCCTAGGCCACAGCGCCACCGTGGTGGATCACGACACCTACGATGAAGCCGTGTCGATCCTCCCAGTGTCCGTCCGGCTCGCCCTCTGGGCGACGGCAGCGTATGCCGGGCGGCTGCCGATCGAGGACACCGTGAGCCGGGCGCACCCTGACCTCGACCACGTCTGCGGCGACCTCGACCGACTCGCTCTGTGGCGCGACGTCGGTGAGCGTGCCGTCCTCGTCGCCCTCCCCCGCCCGGGCAATCTGACCGGTATGCCGCGTGGTTCTGCCGAGCTGATCGCTGCGGCCACCGAAGCGGGAGAGTGCGTCTACGTCCCCGGAATCGGCGGAGCGCTGGTCCCGACGATCGAGACCTTCGGCCCGGCTGGCGACCAGGGCACCCAGGTGAGGTGGACCGCATACGACGCGGACCCGGTCCCGACCCACGTCCTGGATGCGTTGTCGTTGGACGAGATTGAGCTCCGGTTCCGACAAGACCTGCTGGAGGCCACGGCTAGACTCGACGCCCTGGACACCAAACCGTGGAACGCGAGGCTGCGCTCGATGGCGGACGACCTTCCAGCCAGCGCCTGGGGTCTGCCGGCAGAGCTGCCCCGCCGGGCCCAGAGGGTGATAGAGACGGCGTCAAACATCGGTGCCGCCACCGAGCTCGGCCTCACCGTTCATGCCGAGTCACAGGTCCTGACCAGTCAGCTCACCGAGCAGCGGCGCCGGCTGCTGACCGACCTTGACGCCATCGCCGATACGGCCATGGCGGCCGCTGCGACCGCGGCCGCCTTGTGGATGGCGGGCCTTCGACCCGGCCGCGACGACGTCTAGGGCATCGACCGCCGGTGCAACACCGACTCATAGACCGCCATCGTCTGGTCGCCGATGGATGACCACGAGAAGCTCTCCACGGCGCGCCGGCGACCAGCGCGACCATAGCGCTGGGCCCGATCGGGGTCACTCACCGCAGCGTTCAAGGCCCGGGCAAGATCTGAGACGAAGCGGTCGGAGTCCACCGGCGTGCCGCTGCCGTCGGCGACCTGCTCGATGGGGACCAGCCACCCCGTCTCGCCGTCAACCACCACCTCAGGAATGCCCCCCGTCGACGTCGCAACCACTGGGACCTCGCAGGCCATGGCCTCAAGGTTGACTATCCCGAGAGGCTCGTAGATGGACGGGCAGGCCAGAACCGTTGCGGCACTGAGCAATGCGATGACTTCGGCCCTCGGCAACATGTCGGGGATCCAGACCACGGCGTCGCGACCCTGTCGCAGTTCGGCGATCAGTGCTTCAACCTCGGCGAGGATCTCGGGCGTGTCGGGGGCGCCGGCGCACAGGACGAGCTGCACCTCCGGGGGCAGCTCAGCGGCCGCGCGCAACAGGTAGGGCAGCCCCTTCTGTCGGGTGATCCGTCCCACGAAGAGCACCGATGTGCGCGTGGGGTCGACCCCGTGGCTGCGCACCACCTCCAGGGCCTCTGGGCTTGAGTTCCGTTGCCAGAGCTGGGAGTCGATGCCGTTATGCACCACGTGGACCGTGGAGGGGTCGACGGCGGGATAGCTGTTCAGCACGTCCAGCCGCATCCCCGCGCTGACCGCGATGATCGCTGCAGCTGCTTCGTATGCCGTCCGCTCGGCCCAGCTGGACAAGGCATAGCCACCGCCGAGCTGCTCAGCCTTCCAGGGACGCATCGGCTCCAGGCTGTTGGCGGAGACCACGTGGGGCACCCCCAGCAGCAGCGACGCCAGGTGTCCGCCCAGGTTGGCGTACCAGGTGTGGGAGTGAACCAGGTCCGCCCCTGCGCAGTCGCCGGCCATTGTCAGGTCGACACCCAGCGTCTGCAGTGCGGTGTTCGCGGACGAGAGCTGCTGCAGATCGGCATACCCGGTCGTACCTGCCTCATCGCGTGGTCCACCGAAGCACCGGACCTGCGCATCGATGTCACCACGGGCGCGCAGCGCGCGCACCAGCTCAGCGACGTGGACACCCGCGCCGCCGTAGACCTGGGGCGGGTACTCCTTGCTCAGGATGTCGACTCTCACCTCGTGAACGCTAGCGCTGCTGTGAGGTCGCCGCGAGACCATCCCGGCAATAGGGTCAGCCCATGGCGAAGAGCACTGGCAACCCGAAGGTTCTGGCAATTGTCCTGGCAGGCGGTGAGGGCAAGCGGCTGATGCCGTTGACCGCTGACCGGGCCAAACCCGCGGTGCCGTTCGGCGGCATCTACCGGCTCGTCGACTTCGCGCTGAGCAATCTCGTGAACTCGGGCTATCTCAAGATCGTCGTGCTCACGCAGTACAAGTCGCACAGCCTGGACCGCCACGTCAGCAAGACGTGGCGAATGTCGACGATGCTCGGGAACTACGTCACGCCGGTCCCTGCCCAGCAGCGCATCGACAAGAGCTGGTTCCTGGGCAGCGCGGACGCGATCTACCAGAGCCTGAACCTCGTCCATGACGAGATGCCCGACATCGTGGTGGTGGCGGGCGCGGACCACGTCTATCGCATGGACTTCAGCGACATGGTCGAGCAACACATCCAGAACGGCGCCGGCGTGACGGTCGCCGCGATCCGCCAGCCGATCTCCTTGTCCGACCAGTTCGGGGTCATCGAGCTTGACGCGGAGCACCCCCCAAAGATCAAGACCTTCATGGAGAAGCCCACGGAAGTGGCCGGACTACAGGACTCACCGGACGAGATTCTCGCCTCGATGGGCATCTACGTCTTCGATGCCGACGTCCTCATCGACGCCGTCACCCGTGATGCGGAACGCGAGGGGAGCCGAAGAGACATGGGCGGCGACATCGTCCCGGACTTCGTGCGGCGGGGCGAGGCTTACGTCTACGACGTCAAGGACAACCCGATCCCCGGCTCCACCGATCGCGACCATGGCTACTGGCGCGATGTCGGCACCCTCGACTCCTACTACGAGGCCCAGATGGACCTCATCTCGTTCCACCCGGTGTTCAACCTGTACAACTACGATTGGCCGATCTACACCGACCACGGCAACTATCCGCCGGCCAAGTTCGTCCACGGTTCCGAGAACCGGGTCGGTGAGGCGCTCAACTCCGCGGTCTCTCCCGGTGTCGTGATCAGCGGTGGGCAGGTGTCGAACTCGGTGCTCTCCCCCGGCGTCCACATCCATAGCTACGCGACCATCACCGACAGCGTCCTGCTCGACTTCGTCGAGGTGGGTCGCAACGCCACGATCCATCGAGCCATCATCGACAAGTTCGTCGTGGTCCCGCCGGGGGTGAGCATCGGTGTCAACCGCGCGGACGACCTGGATCGCGGCTTCACCGTGACCGACTCGGGTATCACCGTGGTCGGCAAGAACCAGGAGGTCCGCTCATGACTGCGCCTGTTCCCCTGCCCGACCCCCGTCCAGCGCGAGTGGCGGTGCAGCTGCAACCCCAGCACGCGGAATACAGCCAGATCCGGCGCGCCTGCGCCCAGGCCGAGGAGCTGGGCGCGGATGTCGTCTTCAACTGGGACCACTTCCACCCGCTTTCTGGCGATCCCGAGGGCAAGCACTTCGAGTGCTGGACGATGTTGGCAGCCTTCGCTGAGGCTACTGACCGCGTAGAGATCGGCGCGCTGGTCACCTGCAACTCCTATCGCAACCCGGCGCTGCTCGCGGACATGGCCCGAACGGTTGACCACATCAGCGGCGGGCGGCTGATCCTGGGCATCGGTTCCGGCTGGTTCCAGAAGGACTACGACGAGTACGGCTACGACTTCGGGACCGCCGTTGGGCGCCTTGATGCGCTCGACCGCGACCTGCCACTGATCAAGAGCCGTTGGGCCAAGCTGAACCCAGCGCCAACTCGTGACATCCCGGTCCTGATCGGTGGGGGCGGCGAACGAAAGACTCTGCGGATCGTTGCCCAGCAGGCCGACATCTGGCACGGCTTCGGCGACGCCGAGACGGTCGCGCACAAGCACGCCGTCCTCGACGACTGGTGCGCCAAGGTGGGACGTGACCCGCTGGAGATCGAACGGTCCGCAGGCGTGTCGCCCGGCCACCCCACGAAGAGCGCCGACGGACTGTATGCCGTCGGTACTCGCCTCTTCACGATCGGAGTCGGAGGACCGAAATACGACCTCGCACCGTTGCGGGACCTGATCGACTGGCGGGACGAGCGCAACCGGGCGTAGCGCAACAGGACGGACTGAGATCGCCAGTCGCGCAGTCGCATGTCGAGACCGCGTGAACGCCAGGGCCATCCGTCGATAGCCTTGCGGCGTGCCCGATCTCGCAACACAGACCCTGCTGGTGACCGTCTCCGGCGACGACCGTCCCGGCCTTACCAGCACGCTGTTCGACGCCATCGCAGATGTGGGGGCCGAGGTCCTCGACCTCGAACAGGTCGTCGTGCGCGGGCACCTCACCCTGGCGCTACTGCTTTCTGCCGGACCTCAGGACAGCCGATTGCGCGACGTCGTGCTCATCGTTGGCAAGTCACTGGGCCTGAAAGTCACCGTCCGGTCCGGCAGCGGCGACAACGCATCGCGCCGCGGTGGGCGAGCTGCCGTTGTCGTCCTGGGTGCGCCCCTGCTGGCCAGCGCGGTGGCCGCCGTCACAGCACGAATCGCGGCGCACGGCGCCAACATCGACCGGATCAGGAGGCTGTCGCGCTATCCGGTCACCACCGTCGAGTTCGACATCTCGGGCGCTGATGTGGCTGCTCTGCGCACCGAGCTCTCGCTCGAGGCCGCCGTGCGCGGCGTCGACATCGCGGTCTCTCCCGCCGGGCTTGCCCGCCGCGGTCGCCGTCTGGTCGTCATGGATGTGGACTCCACCTTGATCCAGGACGAGGTCATCGAGCTCCTGGCGGCGCATGCCGGCCGCGAGGCCGAGGTCGCCGCGGTCACGTCAGCAGCCATGCACGGCGAGCTTGACTTTGCCGAGAGCCTGCGGGCCCGGGTGTCGACACTCGCCGGACTTCCGGTGAGCGTCCTTGATGACGTGCGTGCCGCCATCCGGCTCACTCCCGGTGCCCGCACCCTGGTGCGCACCTTGAAGCGACTCGGCTTCACCGTCGCCGTCGTCTCAGGCGGTTTCATCGAGGTCGTGGGCCCTCTCGCGGCCGAGCTCGAGATCGACCACGCCCACGCCAACCGCCTCGAGGTCAAGGACGGTCTCCTCACCGGGGCCCTTGTCGGCGAGATCGTCGACCGCCAGGGCAAGGCCGAGGCCCTGCGCCGTTTCGCGGCTGAGGAGCATCTTCCACTCTCACGCACAGTGGCGATCGGCGACGGCGCGAATGACCTGGACATGCTGGCCGCCGCCGGTCTGGGGATCGCGTTCAACGCCAAGCCGATCGTGCGCGAACAGGCCGACACCTCCGTCAACGTGCCCTATCTGGACGCCGTGCTGTATCTGCTGGGAATCACCCGCGAAGAGATCGAGGAAGCCGACGACGCCGACGGCACGCCGACACCTGCTCCACGCTTGCCCGCTCGCTGACTCCTAGGCTGACTTAATGGCCAGCATCGTGCACACGTCACTGCTCATCATCGGCGGCGCAGAGGACAAGGTGGGCCGCGCTACCGTCCTGCGACGATTCGTGAAGCTGGCCGGCGGGAGCAAGGCACGCATCGTGGTCGTCCCTACGGCCTCGTCGTTCCCCGATCAGGCGATGGAGGCCTACCGGACCATCTTCACGCGCCTGGGCGCACCTGAGGTCATTGCCGTCGACCCACCAGCACGTCCGGCAGCGGCTGGAGAGGCGCTGGTGCAAGCCATCGACAACGCCACCGGCGTCTTCATGACCGGCGGCAACCAGCTCAAGCTCAGCCAGCGGTTCGTTGGGACGCCGCTGGCTGACGCGATCTCCCGGGCGCACGTGCGTGGCGCGGTCGTGGCTGGCACCTCGGCGGGCGCCTCGATCATGAGCCAGTTCATGATCTCGCTGGGCGCGGACGGCGTGACCCCGCGTCAGCGCTCCGGCCAGCTCACGTCCGGACTGGGCCTTCTCCCTGGCGTCATCGTCGACCAGCACTTCGACCAGCGAGCCCGCTACGGCCGGCTGATGTCACTGGTGGCCGGCTCCCCGGACCTGCTCGGGATGGGGATCGACGAAGATACCGCTGCCGAGATCCGCGACGGCCGCCAGCTGACCGTGATGGGCTCCGGCGCCGTCTTCGTCATCGATGCCCGAGCCGCGGTCAGCGATGTTCCAGAAGCCCGCCGAGACGCCCCCTTGCTGGTTTCAGGGGCGATAGTGCACTCACTGCCCACCGGCGCTACGTTCGATCTGCACACGGCACGGTTGATCGGTTTCGTGGAGAAGCACCCGGACGTGGTCGTCAAGGCCGCCCAGGCGCCCGAGGACTCCAGCCACGTCGGCAAGACCGCACCACACCGTCCCACCTGAGGAGCAGGACATGGCCACTGAACGCCCCACCCCCGCCCAACCTGCTTCACCGGACCTGGCCATCCTCGAGTCGCGTGTCTACCGCGGGCCCAACATCTGGTCCTACGA
>JBBQUB010000098.1:0-10014 GCA_038212865.1 Actinomycetales bacterium | reverse complement strand
CGCCTGAGGACCGTTCGCGGCCGTGGCGGGTTGTCGTAGGTGGAGATCAGACCGGGGGCATGTCCTTGGGTGATGCTCGCCTTGCTCCGGGCTCACCGGGCCCGGGCCGTCATGTGCATACCCGTGAGGATGAGGGGATCTACGTCATTGCTGGGGTGCTGACCGTGCAGGTCGGGGACGAACTGTACGAGTTGGGACCGGAATCCTTCGTGTGGATGCCTCGCGGCGTCCCGCACATGTTTGCGAATCTGTCGAGTGACGAGGTCTGGACGGTCGGGTTGCTGAACCCGACCGGTCTCGAGGAGATGTTCCGGGAGTAGGCCGAATACTTCAGTTCGCTGCACGGCCTGCCGGATCCGGCGCACCTGTTGGAGCTGAGCGCTCGGTACGGCGTTTATCCCGTGGAAGGCCCACCGTTGCGATAGTCGAACAAACCGTGACACAACCCTCTGCGGCATGAGAGGACGGATGTGGCCAACCGGAAGCTCGCAACGGTCCGCGTCTATCGCGGCGTAGAGACGCACCCTCCCAGCGGTCTGGGTGTGCCGATGGCCGCAGGTGACTGAACGTCCGTGCGGGTCGCGCAGCTCGGTGTGGTTCGTGTTTCAGGTCGAGTAGCGGATTGTCACTGGCCGTAGGGCATGTCGGGGTTGCTGTCGGCGATTTCGAGTAGGCGGTTGTACTTGGCGATGCGTTCGCCGCGCGCGGGTGCTCCGGACTTGAGTTGTCCGCAACCTGAGCCGACGGCGAGGTCTGCGATGAAGGCGTCCTCGGTCTCGCCGGAGCGGTGGGAGACCATGGCGGCGTACCCGGCGTCACGGCAGACGGCCATCGCGTGCAGGGTCTCGGTGATCGCGTAGACGTCCAGGAATGGCAGGGTCGGATCTGTGGGCGCGACGAAGAGGATGCGGTCGCCGGCTGGGTTCCAGTCCGGGCTGCCCGCCTTCACTTCCGGTGTGGTGAGGGGCTTGAGAGCGCCAGTCGCGGTCTGGATGATCGCGAGTTGCCTGGCCGTCAGGCGCTCCTCGTCGATACCGGGTGAGGCGAACGTGGTGAGCTCAACGACGATCTGAGTGCCGTCTGGGGACCATCGTGGGGCGAAGGGATACTGCGTCCGTTTCGTCGTGGCCACGACGCTGCGGTCGCTTCCATCGCTGGCGACGGTTTCCAACGTGGCTGTCCCGACGCCGCGTCCATCTCCGACGCCACGATGGAAGGCGATCCGGGTGCCGTCGGGTGACCAGGCTGGGTCATC
Source organism: Actinomycetales bacterium (assembly GCA_038212865.1). GTDB lineage: Bacteria > Actinomycetota > Actinomycetes > Actinomycetales > Dermatophilaceae > UBA4719. The sequence goes on along the minus strand of JBBQUB010000098.1, from coordinate 8,759 downwards.
GGTGAACGCGCAGGGGTCCGCACAGTCGACGATACGGGCCGGCGCGCCGTCAACGGTGGCCACCCAGATGTCCCGCGTGCCGTCGCTGTCATCCACAGAGAAGGCGATCGAGTCCCCGTCAGGCGACCAGTCTGGATGCAGCTGTTCGCCGGTCCCGATCCCGGACGCCACGGCGATTCTCCCCGACCCGTTCCTGGCCGCTGTTTGCACCAGCCGGTCGGCGGTGTAGACCACTGCCGCATCCTTTCCAAATGCGGAGGAACCCGGACCGCTGGCCGTGGCACGTGGACTACTGGTCGCCTCAGCGGCGGGGGTGGACGCGTCAGTTGGAGACGAGCACCCGGACAAGAGCACCAAGACACAACAGGAGAGCGCGGGAAGCCCACTTGAAGGCATACGTCAGTGTGGAGCTGCCGGGCAACGATGTGAATAGTCCCGGCGGGCCACCCCGTCATCACCGGACCGGGTCGAGCCACGCAGAGCCACCTCCAGAACAGAGGGCAGCCAGCGCAGAACCCACACCCAGCTGCCGCATCGCAGGCGCCCGCAACCGCCTGCAGGTCATTGGCGCGCGCCACCTGGCGGCGCAATGACGCCACCGGCGGCGAGGGACCCGCAAGGACTGGTGTTGTCGTCGACTGGACACCGCGCCCTTTCCAGATGATGGCTGGCGACGGCGCTCATCGCCACGGGTCGGTGATCCCGCTCAGGTCGAGGAGGACCTCGTACACCTGCCGTAACCGGTCGGCCCCGACGTGGTCCGCCCATTCGGCCAGGGCCCGTTCGACCTCAGCGTTCGCGGCCGACACCATCTTGTCGGCCTTCGGCGTGAGGCGCACCAGGCGGGCCCGCCGGTCCTTGGGGTCGGGCACCCTCTCGACGTAGCCGTGGGCCTCGAGCTGCTCGACGTGGAAGCCGGCACTTTGTTTGGTGACCCGAGCCTGTTCGGCCAAGTCGGCGATCCGGGTGCCGTGGAGGCTGATCCGGGCCGCGACCCGGGCCTGTGCGTAGGTGATGTCGGTGATGCCGGCGGCGACGAGGGCGGCATGTGCCCGCTGCTCCAGCGATCGGTAGGCGACAAACATCAGGACACCGAGGTTGGGATCTTGACGCTCACTGGCCATGGTGTCAGATTAGACAGATAAACTGTCTAAAGCGAGCAACGGGTCGAGGTGGTGCGGCGTGGACACCACAGCAGTCTGGCAACACATCGACGACGAGCGAACGTGGCTGGCCGACCTCTTGGAGTCGCTCCCGCAGGCCGGCTGGAACCAGCCGAGCCTGTGCCAGGGTTGGATGGTTCGCGACGTCGGCGCCCACCTGACGTTCTCCCACGCGCGGGCGCGCGACGTGCTGTGGCCAGCACTGCGGACCGGCTTGCGCTACAACGCGATGATCAGCTACGCAGCCCTGCACAGCCCGCTGACCCGCGAACAAATCGTTCTCACCCTGCGCGGATTCGTCGGCTCGCGGAAGAAGGCGCCCTTCGTCACCGAGCTCGAGCCGTTGCTGGACGTTCTGGTGCACACCCAGGACATCTGCGTCCCGCTAGGCATCGAACACTCGATGCCGGTCGGCGCGGCCGTCGCCGCCGCGCAACGGGTGCTCAGCCTGCGCGGGCCGATGCGGCTCTGGAAGCCTCCGAACGGCATACGCCTGGTCTCCACCGATGCCGACTGGAGCTACGGCGACGGCACCGTGGTGGCGGCGCCCATCCAGTCCCACCTGCTCACGCTCACCGGCCGGCAGCCCCCAGCCTCAAGGAAGGACGCGGCCGCGGACTGAACCCGCGGACCGCCGCGACCTGGAACCTCGCAGCCGTGGGACGTGTGGCGAATGGGCCCGGGGGGTAGGTCAAGACGGTTCGACGCTGCACAGGGGGCCTTGAACACTCTCGGCGCCAGCTGCGCCGCGCGCGCGATTGCCGTTCAGGGGTCGCCGCACCGGAGTTTCCGATCACGAAGCATTCCGAGGGGCATCAAGTGGATCTCGCGGTGTTGTGGATCTTTGCTGAGGTGATGATCGGCGGCCTTGCACTGGGCGCCCTGTTGATCGTGATCAGACCTCGCGATGACGAGGCCGCGGCGTTGTACCGCCAGGACTCTCGACGAGCCCGGGAATGGCTCAAAGATCGACTCGTGGCCTTCCGGATGCCGTCGAAGACCGGCCCTGGATCGCGCCAGTAGCGATGACCGCTGCAGCCGACGTCGCCCTGTGGCCGACCGGGGCAAGCGAAAGCAGCGAGCCCGCTCCTCATGAAGAGGCGGTAGGCGGACCGGGGTGTGCGCTCGGCCTGGCCCGAAGCGCTATCAGGCACGGCACATCGCTAGAGCGAGGACGGTCGCCTCATCCCACTTCAGCCAGTCTCGAGACGCACGCCAAGCTCGCAAGGGCCTACCGGCAGCGAAGTGACTCACGCTGAAGCTGGCGATACGTTTCTCGTGGCGGCGTGCGAAGGGAACGATGAGAGGGGCGCGCGATGGTCTCCCGGGGGCGAATACTGCAGGTAGATCCTTCAGCCCTGGATGAAGCGGTGGCTGGGCAGGCGTTCACCGGTGTCGCGACGGTGGACGTCGCCGACCGGCGGCTGCTTGAGCGTTCCGAGGGTTTCATCCACCGCGCCCTGCAGGTTCCGATGACGCCAGGGGCGCGGATCGCGATCGCCAGCGGCAGCAAGGCGTTCACCGCCTTGGCGGTCATGCGGCTCGTCGAGGACGGAGATCTGCGGCTGGACCAGCCGGTGCGCGAACTGCTGGGCGACGCCCTGCCCCTGATCGACGAGGGTGTCACGATCGAGCACCTGCTCGCCGACACGTCGGGGATCGGGGACTACTTGGACGAGGACGGCGGCTGGCAGGTCTCCGACTTCGTCCTCTCCCTTCCAGTGCACACGCTCACCACGGCCGAGGCGTTCCTGCCGATGCTGGACGGGCACCCGCAGAAGTTCGCTCCGGGCGAGCGATTCGCGTACTGCAACGGCGGATACATGGTGCTCGCGGTGCTGCTCGAGCGGGCCACCGCGGGCACGTACCACGAGGTCGTTCAACGTCTGGTGTTCGAGCCCGCAGGTCTGCAGCGCACTGGGTTCCTTCCGCTCAACGAGCTACCAGCGGATGCCGCGTTGGGCTACCTGGCGAACGACGGCGATCTCGTGAACACCCTGCACCTGCCGGTCCTGGGCAACGGCGACGGCGGCGCGTTCACGACCGCGGACGACCTGCACCGGTTCTGGCTGGCGCTGCTCGAGGGTCGCATCGTCTCCCGGAAGACAGTCCTTGACATGCTCCGTCCGCGGCACGACGTGCCGCAGGAGAACATGCGCTACGGACTGGGGTTCTGGATCCACCGCACGCACCCAGCGCCCATCCTGGAAGGGTTCGACGCCGGCGCCTCGTTCCGGTCCACGCACCTCGTCGACACCCGAACGACGGTGAGCGTGCTCGGGAACAGCTCGCACGGTGCCTGGCCGGTCATCGCCACGCTCGCCCGGGCCATCGACACCGCGCTCGGATGAGGTCGCGTCGCGCACCGGCCGCCAGGCGGCGCTATGACGCACGCGGGCGGCTCGGCCGTACGGGTCGGGATCCGTGAGCACCGTCCCCGCCGAGGTGTCCGTCAACGCGCGCTCTTCGGGTCGCCGAAGTGTGGAGAGCTGGGCATAGGTTCGGGGGGTCCAGCGAATCGGGCGGGGGCAGCCATCGGCTCCCGCGGTCCGTCCCTTTCCCCCGAGAGTCGCTCCTACGAGAGGCATGTACCCATGTGCATTGAGGGAGTGAGGGGTCCCGGTCCGCACGTTGTGCCGTTGAGGGATGCGCTGATCCCCGCGACGGCGATGGCGCCGTCATGAGCTCTGTACCCATCGGCGAGTACGGGCTGCTCTCGGATCGGCACTCGGCCGCCTTGGTCTCGTCCGGCGGCTCCATCGACTGGCTGTGTCTACCCCGGTTCGACAGCCCGTCCATCTTCTGCGCCATCCTGGACGAGGAGGCCGGGCACTGGTCGATCCATCCTGACGAAGAGTTCGATGTCGAGCGTCGGTACCTCCGCGACAGCATGGTGTTGCTGACGACCTTCCACACCTCCACGGGGATCCTCGAGCTGCGCGACGCCCTCGCTCTGGGGGAGACCAATGATCCTCACGCCTTGGGTGAGCACGCCCCCCACCTCCTGGCCCGTACCGCAACCTGCACCCGGGGACGCGTTTTGGTCACGATGTCCTTTCGCGCACGTCCGGAGTACGGGCTGATCACACCGGTGGTCACACGCGTGCACGGAGGGATGGTGGCCACCGGGGGCGCGGACCGGCTGACCCTGTCCAGCACCGTCCCGCTGGATGTCGGGGCAGAGGAGACCAGCGCCCGGTTCGAGCTCGAGGTCGGTGACAGCGCATGCTTCGGCTTGCAGCACTCGGCCCTCGGCGCGCGCCAGCCCGCAGTGCTCTCCGGCGCCGAGATAGTCGTCGCCGTCGACGACACCGATACCGGCTGGCGGGCGTGGTCCGAACTCCACCAGAGCTACCAAGGTCCGTGGTGCGATCTGGTGCACACCTCCGGGCGGGTGCTGCAGGCGCTGAGTTACCAGCCCACTGGGGCGATCGTCGCGGCCCCGACCACCTCGCTGCCCGAGCAGGTCGGCGGTGAACGAAACTGGGACTACCGCTTCTCCTGGGTCCGTGATGCCAGCATGACCATGCAGGCACTGTGGGTCGCCGCCTGCCCGGACGAGGCCCTCGAGTCTTCGACTTCATGGCCGGTGCCGCTGCGGTCTCCCACCCCGACCGCCCGTTGCAGATCATGTTCGGGATCCGCGGCGAGCACGACCTGCACGAACGCACCCTGGGCCACCTCGCCGGCTGGCGGGGGAGCGCCCCGGTTCGGGTAGGCAATGGCGCATGGAACCAGCCGCAGCTGGACGTGTACGGGGAGCTGCTCGACGCGGCCGCCCAGCTGCGCGAGCAGCTCGGTGACCTCAGCGCAGCCACCCGCGACTTCCTCGTCGGGCTTGCCGACGGGGCGGCCGCCCGCTGGCAGCAGCCCGACAACGGTATCTGGGAGGTCCGCGGTCAGCCACGGCACTTCGTCCACTCCAAGGTGATGTGCTGGGTGGCGCTCGACCGTGCCATCGCGCTCGCCGACCTGCTCCACGCCGAGGACCGTGTTGCGGACTGGCGCGCGAACGCGCAAGAGATCCGAGCCGCCGTGGAGTCCCGCGGCTGGGACGCGGACCTCGCAGCTTTCACCCAGTCCTTCGGCAGCAAGCAGCTCGACGCAACCGCCCTGCTCATGCCCATCATCGGCTTCCTACCCCCCGACGACCCGCGGGTGGTGTCAACCATCGACGCCGTTCGTGACCAGCTCACCGACGGGCGCGGACTGACACACCGCTACCAGGTCGGCTCCGGTGTGGACGGGCTCGACGGTCAGGAGGGCACCTTCTTGCTGTGCACTTTCTGGCTCGCCCACGCCCTCGCCCTGACCGGCCGGGTCGCAGAGGGCACGGAGATCTTCGAACGCGCCGCCGGCTACGTCAACGACGTCGGCCTGCTCGCCGAGGAGGTCGACTCCGCCACCGGCGAGCTTTTGGGCAACTTCCCCCAGGCGTTCAGTCACATCGGCTTGATCAACGCGGCGTGGGCCCTCGACCAGGCCGCTCGCTCCCCGTCCTCGCTCGAGGCGAGCCACGAGGAACGCCCTCCGCACGACACGCCAAGGCCACACAGCGCGTGACGCAAATTGCGGGCGCACGCACTGAGGCGGCTCCGTGGGGCGTGTGTGTACCTGCCGTGCCACGTCACCACTACGTAAGGCCACTGCGGGGAACGGTTCCCAGAACCTTGAGCACACTGGGAGGTATGCCGCAGCTGAGCAAACCTGGAGTCTGGCCCCACTTCAGCAGCCCCCTTCGCTCGACGGCATTCACCGCCCGCATCGGGTCGCTGGTCGGCATCTGCTTCGGCATCTGCTTCCTCACTGGGCTGCTGAGCCACTACCAGTACCACCCGTGGTCCTGGCTGCCCGAACCGGCCAGCCCGGTGTTCCTGTACCGGGTCACCCAAGGCACCCATGTGGCCACCGGCATCGCCACGATCCCGCTGCTGCTCGTCAAGCTCTGGTCGGTCTACCCGAACCTGTTCCGCTGGCCCCCGGCGCGCTCGCTCAAGCACGCCGTCGAGCGAGGGTCGGTCTTCGTCCTCGTGGCGGCAGCGCTACTCCAACTGGTCACCGGGTTCCTCAACGTTCTGGGCTGGTACCCGTGGCCGTGGGGCTTCGTCAAAGTTCACTACCTCCTGGCCTTCGTCGTCATCGGTTCCATCCTCATCCACATCGGGGTCAAGCTGCCCGACATCAACTACGGGCTTCGGGCGCGGCTCGTCGACGCGGATGTCCTCACCGAAATCCCATGGAGCGAGAACCCCGTCGCGCACACCAACGCCGGAGACGTCCCACCGCCGCAGACGCCGGCCATCGGTCGTCGCGGACTTCTCGTCGCTACCGGTGTCGGTGTGGGCGTGGTGGTGGCCACGACCGTCGGTCAGACACTGACCCCGCTGCGGCCGATCGGCCTGCTGGCGCCGCGGCTGTCCGACCAGGGCCCGCAGGGCGTCCCGGTGAACCGCACCGCTGAACAGGCCGGCGTCATGCCGCTGGCGACGGCCAGCGACTGGCACCTGCAGATCGAGGGCCCGCATCCGTACTCCCTGACGCTGGCGGAGATCGAAGAGCTCGCCGAGCATGAGGCCACGCTGCCGATCACCTGTGTCGAGGGCTGGAGCGTCGGCGCCGACTGGCGCGGTCTGCGGCTGCTCGACGTCGTGCGACGCGCGGGCGGGGGTGTCGACTCGCGGGTCCAGGTCGTCTCGCTCGAGACACGTGGCGCCTACCACGACAGCGTCGTCGAAGGTCCTCAGGTCTCCCATGCCCTGCTCGCCACCCACCTCAACGGCCAACGGCTCAACCTCGACCACGGATACCCACTTCGCCTGATCGCGCCCAACCGTGCGGGCGTCCTGAACACCAAGTGGCTCAGCCGGATCGTGGTGACCTGAGATGAGGTTCTGGAGGGGTGCACTCGTCGCGGCCGGGGTGCTTGTCCTCCTGTACGGGGGAGTTCGGCTGGTTTCCGAAGTCCCCCAGGACCTACCCGAGCTGGTCCTATGGATGGTCGGGATCGTCCTCATCCATGACGGCCTGATCGCACCGCTGGTCGTGGGCGTCGGCTGGCTCCTGGCGCGGACCGTGCCGGCCCCAAGTCGTCGCTACCTCCAGTTCGCCCTCGTGGTCGGTGGGCTGGTCACCGTGATCGCCATCCCGCTCATCGCGCGACAGGGTACCCAGCGGCCGGCCAAGGCCCTCCTGCTCCAGAACTACGGCGCCAACCTGGCGATCCTGCTCGGGCTGGTCGCCGCCCTGAACCTGGCCGCCTACCTGGTGAACGCGACTCGTCAACGGCACACGGACAACGCACCCGAATCCGATCAGGTCAGCTGACCCCCAGCCCGCCGGGTGAGGGCGCACGATCGAGATGTCGAGGAGTCGCGCAGGCGGGCGGTGGCGTGGTCGAGGGCCGCGTGCGGCGATGAGACGCAGACCGCCACCCGGCTGAGACGCCGCGACTGCAAGGCTGGCGGCGCTCTGTTCGGGGGCCTATCGGCCTAGAACGACCAGGCTGGGGAGAACTCGTGTCCGCTGGTGGTGACGCGACGCGCGTGGCGGCCGTCCCACCGGCTTGTCCAGATGTCGACGAGGCCGCTGGTGTCGGGTTCTTGTGCGTAGGCGAGCTGGTGACCGTCCGGCGACCAGGTCGCAGCGAAGCTGCTACGCGGGCTGCCGGCGTTGTGGGTGACGAACCGGGTGGCGCGGGTGCAGGCTTCCACCGACTGGCAGTTCAGAGGCAGCAGGGCGATGTCGCCGCGGCCAGCGTGACCGCCGCCGAAGGTCTCGAAGGCGACGAGCCCTGCGGTTGGGCCGTACCGCGCCGGTGACACGGACGGGCGGTCGGCATTCAGTTGCCAGGGCGTGAGCTGCTGTACGTGTGTGCCGTCAACGCGCATCCGGAAGAGCGCGAAGTGCAGTTCACCGTCGATGGGCTGGTCGCGGACAAATACGACCTGTTGGCCGTCTGGCGCGAATCGGGCGCCGTTGTCCTCGGTGGTTCCATGGGTTCCCGGTTCGGAGAAGCGGCGGGCGCCGGACCCGTCCAGCCGGGTGATCATGAGTACTGCCGAGGCCGCGTCATTGGTGACCGGGTCGAAGGGGCCGAGCACACGGGTGAAGATGACGTGACGGCCGTCGGGAGCCCACGTCGGGTTGACGTCGTCGGCGCAGTCCGCAATCGCGTCACAGCCTGTGTCGATCACTCGCGCCGCGCCGGCTGAGTCGATGCGGGCCACCATGATCTGCACCCCGGCCTCGGACTCACGGTTGAACAGGACCGACCGGCCGTCTGGTGAGCGCACTGGTTCGGTGTCGAAGTTGCGGGGGTTTGGCCGCGTCAGGGTCTTTGTGTGAGCGCTGCCGATGTCACCGACGACAAGGCGTGCCAGGGGTGCCTCAGGGTCAAAGCGGTCCCACACCAGACGTGCCGAGCCCGAACGCTCTTCGGTCGCAGGAACTGCGGCGGCGGGGGCCGCGGTGGGGACGGCGGTGAACCCCGCGACCAGCCCGGTGACCAGGGCGATTGCGGCGCGGACCTTCAACCGCCCGGTCCGGGTGCAACTCCCGGCGGGGATCGCGCCCGCATCGGTGCCTGAGTGGGGTAGT
>JBBQUB010000097.1:0-10167 GCA_038212865.1 Actinomycetales bacterium | reverse complement strand
GCCCAAGCCCGCCATACTGACCGTGCCTGTTGCCTTGCGTGGAGTTCGTGCCAGACCGCGTCGCCTTGCGGTCCTTGGCGTCGTGGTCCTGCTGGCGGCCTCGGCTGTCGTGCTCGGCCTTCGGGTCGCGTGGGCGCGCTCGTCGGCCCAGCCTCAGCCTGTTGCCGCCGCGGCACATGGACCGCCCGAAGGGCTGCTGGGCAGGACCGTCCCGCCGGCGTTCGCTACCGCGGGAGCCAGCGGGTTGCCGACTGCCGCGGGGGTTCTGCTGGTCCACGTGGTGGGTCAAGTGCGTCATCCGGGTGTCGTTCGGCTACCTCCGGGCTCGCGAGTTCAGGACGCCCTCCGGGCGGCGGGCGGGTCGACCTCTTCTGCTGACCTGGACCACCTCAACCTGGCGCGTCCGGTCGCCGATGGTGAGCAGATCGCGGTGCCCAAGCCCGGGGAGAGCATCGCTCCGGGAGGCGTGCCGGGCGCCGGGGGAGGGGTGCCAAACACCGCCGGGCAAGGGTCCTCGGGCGCTGGCTCCGCTGGCGGTCTGATCGACCTCAACACAGCCGATGCGACCGCACTGGACTCGTTGCCGGGCGTGGGTCCCGTTATCGCACAACGAATCCTGGACTGGCGCACCCAACACGGCCGGTTCTCCTCGGTCGACGAGCTTGGTGAAGTCAGTGGCATCGGAGACAAGCTCATGGCCCAAATCGGGCCCAAGGTCCGGGTCTGAGATGACGGCTGGGTCATCGCGTGCCGGGTCTGTCGGTCCGCGGGAGAGCGCAACGTCACCTGACGGGCAAGGCGCTGGTGGGTCAGCGGACCGGCGGGGCGGTGGTGGGTCAGCGGACCGGCAGGGCGGTGCTGGGTCAACCGGTGGGCGACCTGTCGCGGACCGACCCGCGATGGACGCACGACTCCTCATTCCGGCTCTGCTCGCCTGGATCGCCGTAGCCGCGATGCTGTCTCTGCGGCCGATGGTCCTGACCCTGTCCGCTGCAGTGTTCGCCGGGGTTGGGGCGGTTCTCATGCGCCCTCGTTGGCGTGGAAGATCCTGGATCACCGGCGCCGCCATCACCCTCTTGGCCACCGCGCTGTGTCTGGTGGCCACCGCTTCCCATTCGAGCGTCCGCGAAGCAGGCCTCGTGCCCAGCCTAGCCGCCCAACGAGCCTCAGCGACCGTCGAGGCTGTTGTCCTCTCAGATCCCCGGGTAGTGCAGAGCAAGGGGATTCGGCCCACCGAGCTCGTCATCGTCAAGGTGTCGGTTCGGACGGTCGTGGGCAGAGGCCAGCGTAGCGAGTCTTCAACGCCGGTGATGGTTTTCGGCGACAAGACCTGGGCACACGTGAGGTGGCGGGAGACCATCCGGGTCACCGGACGGTTTGACATAGCAGATCCCGGTGACGACGTGGTGGCGGTATTCAGCCCCTCCCGGGCTCCCGAGTCCGTGGGTCAGCCCGGTGTGATCGCCGACCTTGCCGAGCATGTGCGTTCCGGGCTACGGGATGCGGTGTCGGGCCTGCCGATGGACGCACGAGGACTGCTGCCGGGCCTGGTGATCGGAGACACGAGCCGGACGCCGCAGTCGCTGACCGATGCGATGCTGACGACCGGCATGACGCATCTGTCCGCTGTCTCAGGCAGCAATGTCGCCGTGGTCCTGGCAGCCGCCATGGGACTGTGTCGAGTCGTCGGGGTGAGGCGTCGATGGCGTCCCCCGGTGGCATTGCTGGTTCTGGCGGGATTCGTCATCCTCGCCAGGCCGGAACCGAGCGTCCTGCGGGCCGCGGTGATGGGCGTTATCGGGTTGTTGGGTCTGAGCGCATCCCGCCGCCGGATGGGTGTCCCAGCGTTGTCGGGCGCCGTGCTGATCCTCCTGTGTATCGACCCGTGGCTCTCGCGATCCTTCGGCTTCGCCCTGTCCACGTTGGCCACCCTCGGGCTGCTTCTCTTTGCCCGCCCGTGGGGTCAGTGGTTCGCTCGCTTCCTACCGTCGCGGCTCAAGGGACTCGGAGTCGCCATCGCCATACCCGTTGCAGCGCAGGCGATGTGCGGCCCAGTCGTGGTTCTGCTCCAGGGTTCGGTCACCATGATCGGCGTTGTCGCCAACCTGCTCGCTGCCCCCCTCGTGGCACCCGCCACGGTGCTGGGAGTGTCAGCGGCCCTGGTCGCGCTCGTGTCTCATCCGCTCGCGGTCATCCTTGCCTGGCTGGCCGGGCTACCGACCCTTGGCATCGCCTGGATCGCCCGCGCCTGCGCTGATATCCCGATGGGAACTCTCCCCTGGCCGGACGGTGCGCCGGGTGCGTTTCTCCTGGCGTCCTTGAGCATTGGGCTGCTCTTCATTGGTCCATGGCTCATCGTGATGATGCACGATCACCCATACACGTTGGCCGCTTTCGCCCTTTTGGCCCTCGCGTCGGCATGGCCGACCAGTGCGCTGGTGTGGCCCTCACCGAACTGGCGGATCGTGGCCTGCGACGTCGGTCAAGGGGACGGCCTGGTTCTGGCCAGCGGGCCTGGTCACGCTGTCGTGGTCGACGCAGGATTGGACCCCGAGCTGATCGACGCCTGCCTGACCCGACTTCGCGTTGAGGTGGTGGATGCCGTTGTCCTGACTCACTTCCACGCTGACCACGTCGATGGGTTGCCCGGAGTCCTCAACGGCCGCGTCGTTCGTCAGATCCTGACGTCGCCGGTGCCCGACCCTGAGTTCCAGGTCCGTGAGGTGCAGGGTTGGGCAGCCGCCGCGGGCATCCCGCTGCAGCCCCTGTACCCCGGGGACCAGCTCCGTTGGGGTTCGGTCGAGGCGGGTGTGCTCTGGCCCGCCAGGGTGCTGCATGAAGGGTCGGTGCCCAACAACGGCAGCGTTGTCCTGTCCGTGGATATCGCTGGCCTGCGAGTCCTGATGCTTGGTGATGTGGAGACAGGCGCCGCGCACGAGGTGTTGCTGGCGCTGAGGCGCGACCCGGCATACGCGGGAGCTGGGGGGTATGACGTTCTCAAGGTGGCCCACCACGGCTCTCGGCTCCAGGACCCGACCCTCCTGGCGCAGGTCGGCGCGCCGGTCGCACTGATCAGCGTGGGCGCTGGCAACACTTATGGCCACCCGTCTGCCCAGGTCCTGGACCTCTTGCAGGCCAACGGTTCTGAGGTCTTCCGGACCGATGAGCGCGGGGACATTGCCGTATCCCGGGACGGCAACGGGACCGTTCTCGTTTCAGGTCGGGGTCATTAGCGCAGTGGAAGTGGGGGGAGGTCAGGTGAGCAGGGCTGTGATGGTCAGCAGAACAGGAACGGAGAGAACAGTGGTGACAAAAATCGAGTCACGCGCCAGAGTCGTCGACCTGTCGTAGCGCGTCGCGTAGACAAAGATGTTCTGTGCGGTGGGCAAGGCTGCTACCACGGTCGCTGCCAACAGCGCGCGACCGTCGAGGTCGAAGAGCCAGCGCGCGACCGCATACGCGAGGAGAGGCTGCACCAGCAGCTTGAGCAGGCACACGACCGCGAGCTCCACGCCGGACCCACCGGCCATCGGGCGAGGGCCCAGCCGCAGCGAAATGCCATACGCCAGAAGGACGCCCGGCACCGCCATCCCCGCGATCAGCCCCACTGGCGCAGCCACGAGGGCAGGAACCTGCCAGCCGGCAAGTGAGCAGAGCAGGCCTAGGAAAGACCCGACCGAGATCGGGTTTCGGAGGGGTTGGGTGAGGTAGCCGAACAGTGAAGGGCGCCGCTTCGAGGTGAGCGCGTCAAGGATTGCAAAGGCCAGCGGTGTGATCACCAGGAGCTGCATCAGCAGGACCGGGGCGATGAAGGACGCGGTTCCGAGGACATACACCGTGATCGGGAGGCCAAGGTTCGCCGCGTTCACATAGGCGGACGACATGGCGCCCAAGACGGTGTCTCCGGTCGATCGACGCCATACGGCCCGGGCGAGCAGCACATAGACCGACGCTGTCCCGACGAAGCTCAGTGCAGCGATGGCCAGTCCGGAAGACAGGATCTGATCGACCGGCGCGGTCGACAGGGTCTGGAAGAGCAGCGCCGGCGTCGCCACGAAGAAGACCAGGCGGGTGAGGAGCAGCTGGCTGTCGGCACGGAGCACACCGAGTTGGGCAAGGAGAAACCCCAAGCCGATGATGGCCCCGATCGCCGCGAACCCCGCGAGCACTCCCTGCAAGGCGGTGAGCTCAGCCGCGGGTCATGGCGCGGGGCTTGGCGCGGGGCTTGACGCGCTGCTTGGCGGTGGCTGCTTCACACAAGGCGTCCAATGTGGCCTTGACCGCCGGAACGCGCTCCAGGTCAGACGTTGTGACCACGTGGATAGCCCGTCGCGAGGCTGGCGAGATCGGCAGGGTGACGACGTCGGGGTGACTGGCACTACGCAGGATCAGGTCGGGGATGAGCGCCACACCCAAGCCCTCAGCGACCAGACCCAGGACCGCCACATAGTCCTCGGTCTCGAACGACACGTTGGGCGTGAACCCCGACTTGTGGCACACCTGCAGGAGGTGGCCGCGACAGCGCGGACAGCCGGCGATCCACGATTCGTCGCCGAGCAGGGACAGGTCGGCAACCTTGGCGCCCGCCATCCGGTGATTCTTGGGCAGTGCGAGGCGGACCTCGTCGTCGAGCAGCTTGCGGGTGACGAACAGGTCGAGGTCTTCTTCGCCGCGCCCAAGGTCGGTGCCCTCGTAGGCAAATGCCACCGCAAGGTCACACTCGCCAGCACGCAGCGCTGCCAGGGACTCTGGTGGCTCGGCCTCGGCAAACGTGACCTTGATCCCGGGAAATCGCTCCTTGACCAGGGCCAGCGCACGCGGGACCATCGTCGCCGAAGCTGAGGGGAAGGCCATCAGTCTGACCCGCCCGGCCCGCATCCCGGCGATCGCGGCGACCTCTTCCTCGGCGGCAGCGAGCGCGGACAGCACTCCCACGGCGTGCCGCGCCAGCACCTGGCCGGCCTCGGTGAGACGCACGTGGCGCCCCACCCGCTCGACGAGAACGGTGCCGCTGCGCTGTTCGAGCCGGCGCACCATCTGGGAGATCGCGGGTTGGGAGTAACCCAGCGAGATGGCCGCTCCCGTGAAGCTTCCTTCGTCAGCGATGGCGCGCATCACCCGCAATCCCGCCGCATCGATCATGTCGATGATCGTATAACGACGAGTTATCCGTTGGTCAGATTTCGAGTCCGTGCATGATCTGGGGGTTGGCTACGTCTGCCGCATTTGGTCGGATGATGGCTCCTGCGGGCCGGGTCTGGGGGGCCAGTTGCCGCGTTTGGGCGGGAGATGGCCCGATTTCCCCGGTCCGTCGGACGCGGGGCGAAACGCACCGCCGCATAATGACTGATGTGGAGGCACTGTTGTCGACTGCGCCGGATTGGGCGGCATACGAGCGGCTGGTCGAATTGCTGCGCGGCGGAAACGTCACGGTCCTGAGCGGGGCCGGCCTGTCCACGGAGTCGGGCATCCCGGATTATCGGGGGCCGGATGGCAAGCGACGGGTGACGCCAATGACGTACGGAGAGTTTCTCGCCTCGCCGGCGAATCGTCAGCGTTACTGGGCGCGCAGCTTCGTTGGGTGGCGACGTTTTGCGAGCGCCGGACCCAACCAAGGACACCACGCGGTTGCGGATCTTCAACGCCTGGGTTTGGTTCGGGCGATCATCACGCAAAACGTCGACGGCCTGCACCAGGTCGCCGGCGCGAGTCACGTCCTTGAGCTGCACGGCAATCTCGATCGGGCTCGGTGTCTGGACTGTGGCGAGACCACACACAGGAGCGAGCTCGATCGGCGCTTGCGTGAGGCGAACCCGAACTTCGAAGCTGTCGCGGGGGAGATCCGCCCCGACGGCGACGTGCTGTTGCCGGACGAAGCGGTGGCTTGCTTCCACCCACCGCGGTGTCTGGTCTGTCAGTCGGATCTGGTCAAGCCCGACGTCGTCTTCTTTGGGGAGTCGGTGCCCAAGCTCCTGGTCGAGCAGGCGTATTCGCACGTCGAGGCGTCGTTGGGACTCGTAGTCCTGGGTTCCTCGCTGCAGGTGATGAGCGGCTATCGGTTCGTGCGGCGGGCCGCCGAGAAGGGCATACAGGTGGCCATCGTCACGCGTGGGCCGAGCCGCGGCGACCAACAGGCAACGATTCGGCTCGACGCTGCACTCGGGGTCACGTTAAGCCGGATCGTTGACGATTTGCGGGTGTAGGCCGTGCAACTCGGCCCTTGCTCAGTTCAGGCCGGTTTTCGAGGGCCGATTCGGCCCCAAAAGCGGTTTGAACTGAGCAAAGGGGTTTGACGTGAGCAAGGGTAGTCAGACCTTGCGCAGCACGGCGGTGACCTTGCCCAGGATCGTGGCGTGGTCGCCGTCGTTGGGGGAGAACGCCTCGTTGTGCGGCATCAGCCACACGTGGGAGCCCTTGCGTTTGAACGTCTTGACGGTTGCCTCGTTGTCCAGCATCGCCGCGACGATGTCACCGTTCTCGGCGGTCGGCTGCTGGCGCACCACGACCCAGTCTCCGTCGCAGATGGCCGCGTCAATCATGGAGTCGCCGACAACCTTGAGCAGGAACAGTTCGCCATCGCCGACGATCTGGCGAGGCAGGGCGAAGACGTCGTCGACGACCTCCTCGGCCGTGATCGGGACGCCGGCCGCGATCTGGCCGAGCACGGGAACGTAGGCGGGGGTAGGACGGGCGTCGCCGCTACCGGTCTCGTCGATCGCGTCGTCGTGGGACTGGCGGTAGCCGTGGGTGCCAGGGGCGTCGTCGGGGGAAAGGACCTCGATCGCGCGGGGACGGTTGGGGTCCTTGCGCAGATAGCCCTTGCGTTCGAGGGCGGAGAGCTGGTGGGACACGCTGCTGGGGCTCTGCAGCCCGACCGCTGCACCGATCTCGCGCAGGCTCGGCGGGTAACCGCGACGGTCCACAGAGTTGCGGATCACCTCAAGAACCCGGCGCTGACGCGTGGTCAGTCCGTCGCCGGTGTCGCGGTCGGGCAACTCGTGGATCTCAGCCATGGTGTCGTCCCTCTGCTCGGGCCTGAGGACACCCGTTGTCAGAGGTGCCTGCTTGGCTTTTGGACATGCACACAGCCTATGCCGTTCGGACACGCGTTTCAAACACCTGTTCGACGCGTGTCTCGACATTGTCGGCCACACGTGCTAAACATCGGACAGACGTTCTATCGGACACACGTCCGCTGGGCGCCACGAACCGCACCATGATGGAGGACGCCATGTCAGCT
The DNA here is from genome assembly GCA_038212865.1 of Actinomycetales bacterium. Lineage (GTDB taxonomy): Bacteria > Actinomycetota > Actinomycetes > Actinomycetales > Dermatophilaceae > UBA4719. The sequence goes on along the minus strand of JBBQUB010000097.1, from coordinate 2,927 downwards.
GCAGTCGCCTGGGAGCTGCACCCCACACCGGGCCGTATGCCGTCCCGCACCGCCCGCACACAGCTCCGCCTGGTTGCTGCACATGGAAAGCTGAGTCCCGGCGAGTGCGCCTTGGCGCCGGTGCACGCGGCGGCGCGAATCAGTCGCCGCGGACGGCTTGTCATCACCGCCATGGTCTCGGCCGCTGCGCTGAGTTGTGGTGTGCTCCTGGCCACCTCGGTGAGCGCTTCCGCTCCCCAGATCGACCACGCGACAACAGTATTCGCCGGCCAGACCCTCTCCGAGGTGGCCGCAGCCCAGCTGCCGGGTCTGCCGATCACCGAGGCTGTGGCCAGGATCCAGCTTGCCAACGGCCTGAACACCTCGCAGGTGCGCGCAGGCCAGTCGCTACTGATCCCGGTCATGCCCTGAACTGAGCTGACGTCGACCTAAACTGACGTCGGCGAAGCCGTGCCGGAGAGCGAGGAGGCAGCCCTACGAGGGGCCGAGGGCGACGAGAACGCACGCGGCTGCGAGCACTGCGGAGACCGGGGCCATAGTGGCCCGCTCATGGACGCTGCGGGACATGGCATTCATCACGATGCCCAGGGCGAAATAGGCCGCGAGGACCCAGGTCCCCACGCCGGAAACCGCATCTGGCATCGCGTCGATCAGGGCAGCGCGGTCCGCGATCACCACGGCGAACACGGCGTACAGGATGATCGAGATGATGCTGCCCAAGCGCAGCCGCCTCGGGAGCACCTGGTGCTGGCCGCCCCAGGCGAACCGGCCCAGCGGTGCCCCGAATACCAGGAGCAGTTGAAACACCGCCAGGAGCCCGAGCACGATCAGGGCAAGAACAGCAGCGGAGGTACCCACGGGGAGCACAGTAGTGGCCGCGTGCCTCGCTGTCAGGCTGAGTGAGTCGCCCCGGGATTGGGTGCTCAGGCCGGGTTCGGGTTCCGGGTGTGTGCCCTCGAGCCGGGCAAAAGCCGCTGTCGGCGCGGAATGGGATCACGGTTACCCCGCCTTACGGCCTCGAGGGGTTGCTGGGGGCCGACCTCGTGGGGATCCCGGCAACCCGTATCGGGCAGGACCACCCCCCCGAGGTTCTTGAGGCGCTGCGTCAGGCGGCGTCTCGCGGGGCGACCATGCTGTCGGTCTGCTCGGGAGCCTTCGTCCTGGGTGCGGCGGGGCTGCTGGATGGTCGACGGTGCACGACGCACTGGCGTGGTGCACGACGCACTGGCGTTACGTCGATGATCTGGCCCTGCTCTATCCGGAGGCCAAGATCGACCCGGACGTGCTCTTCGTTGACGATGGTGACCTGATCACCAGCGCCGGCACGGCGGCCAGTATCGACGCGTGCCTGCACCTGGTGCGACGCGAGCTGGGCAGCGCTGTGGCGACCCGGATCGCGCGACGAATGGTGGTGCCGCCCCAGCGTGATGGTGGGCAGCGGCAGTATGTCGAGTTGCCGGTGCCGGGATGTGCCGCCGAAAGCCTGTCGCCGGTGCTGACCTGGATGCTGGAGAACATCACCGTCGAGCACCCGGTCTCGTCGTTGGCGGGACGCGCTGCCATGTCTGAGCGCACGTTTGCTCGCAGGTTCGTGGCCGAGACAGGGACAACACCGCACAAGTGGCTGTCAATGCAGCGCGTGCTGCATGCCCGGAACCTGCTGGAGGAAACCGATCTGAGCATCGAATCCGTAGCAACAAGAAGCGGGTTCGGCACGGCGGCGCTGTTACGACACCACTTCCGTCGCGTGGTTGGGGTGGCTCCCCAGGACTATCGGCGGACGTTCTCCTCGACCTGACTCGCTGTGAGGCGCTACTTGATGACCAGGCGGGCTTGCGCGGTCTTGACGGTTACGGGTTGGAGGGGCCCGGCGACGGTGACGGTGTCGGGGATCGGGACCCAGGCTCCACCAGCAACGCTGAACTCGCCGCCGAAGGTGATGTCGATATGGGTGTCGTAGGTGCCGGCCTTCGCCCAGGCGTGGGTGACGTCACCGTCCGGGTAGGGACCACCCGCTGAGTGCGTCGGGCCAAGAGTCGTGCCGTCGCCGAAGACGTATGAATAGTGATCCAGGGTCGGCCGGATCCGGACCGGCTGGCCGAGCAGAGTGACTGTGTCAGCCTCGCCGGGCTGGAACCCTGCCTCGGGCCAGGTCACCGCGAAATAGGTGGGCAGGGTGACGAGGGTGACGTTGCCCGCGGGCTGGATGCGCAAGGTCGGCCTCGCCCAGGGGGTGTTGTGGAACGCGGCCAGGACCTGTGCCAGACCGAGTACCTGCCTGCCTGGGGCGAGTTCTGGGAAGCAGGTCGTCCCGACCGATTGCCATGGTGTTGCTGGCGCGCCGTTGGCGTCGAGCTCGCGGCGAAACAGCTCGACCATGGGGCCGAGTCCTTGCGCCGGGGTGTTGCCTGCACAAGCCTGGATCGCGCCGACGCAGGGAAGGTCCGCGCTGGCGCCGCCGGGGGTGCTGGCCGGGCAGAGGGTCGCGCTGGTGTACTCGAAGGAACGCTTGTCGGCGACGCCAGACTTGAGGTCCAGACCGTTCTTGGCTCGGTCAAGTTCCACGCGCATCAGACCCGTCTCTATACCTCCATTGTTCACGGCGCATTGCGCGAGTTGCGTCGCGTCGCAGGGCGGGTCGGCGCTTGCCGGATCTGCGACCAAGAGCGATGAGGCCAGCAGACCGGACGCGGCCGCAGTGCGTGCGAGACGACGGAGCCTCACCTCATGACCTTGATCTCTTGGATACGCCAGCCTTTGGGAGACCATGCGACCGTCACGTCGAATTTGGCCGGCTGCGCTTCGTGTGTGCGCTTGATAACGGATCCGTTGAGTGCGATCACTGCACCAGGTGGCTGTTCACCAACGACCAGAACCTTGGAGTCGCCGATTGATCCGACGGTTTTCACGGCAAAGACAGCGCCCCG
>JBBQUB010000096.1:0-10523 GCA_038212865.1 Actinomycetales bacterium | reverse complement strand
TCGGATTCCTCGTGAGCGTTTTCGGCCCGGCCACCGAGCGCTATGACGCCTCGGCCACCCTGGGCTTCCTCGGGCTGATCTGTGCCGGGCTGGGCGTGCTGGCCGGTGGCATCATCGCCGTCCTGATCGACAGGAAGCCGTGAGCCCGGACCCGCGGTACTGACCTTGACCGGGCAGCGGCTGTGGAACACTGGGCCACGTGGCACGCGGCGATGGGCGACTGACTCACGACCTCTTACCCGGCGAGAACGCCCCCCAGGACGCCTGTGGCGTCTTCGGAGTCTGGGCCCCGGGTGAGGATGTCGCCAAGCTGACCTACTTTGGGCTCTACGCGCTGCAGCACAGGGGCCAGGAGTCCGCCGGAATCGCGGCCAGCGACGGCCACCGGCTCCTGGTCTACAAGGACATGGGGCTGGTCTCGCAGGTCTTCGACGAGGCCAGCCTGGGTTCGCTCAAAGGCCACCTGGCGATCGGTCACTGCCGCTACTCCACGACCGGTGGCAGCACCTGGGAGAACGCCCAGCCGACCCTCGGCGGCACCGATGACGCCACGGTCGCCCTGGCCCACAACGGCAACCTCACCAACTCCGGCGACCTGCGTGATCTGCTGCTCGAGCGCCACGGCGACGCGTTCGCCGGCCAGCTCGGCGGCGAGCTGCATCGCGGCAACACCACCGATACCGCGCTGGTGACGGCACTTCTGGCCGACGACCCGGACCGCAGCCTCGAAGCCACCGCCCTCGACGTGCTGGCCAGGCTCAAGGGCGCCTTCTGCTTCGTCTTCATGGACGAGACCACGCTGTATGCCGCCCGCGACCCTCAGGGCATCCGCCCCCTGGTCCTCGGTCGCCTCGAGCGTGGCTGGGTGGTGGCCAGCGAGTCCGCGGCGCTCGCGACCGTCGGTGCCAGCGTGATCCGCGAGGTCGAGCCCGGCGAGCTCATTGTCATCGACCAGGACGGTCTGCGTTCCCACCGGTTCGCCGAGGCCGACCCCAAGGGCTGTGTCTTTGAATATGTCTATCTCGCCCGCCCCGACGCGAGCATCGCCGGCCGGTCGGTCTACGAAGCCCGGGTCGAGATGGGTCGACGCCTGGCTGCGGAGCACCCGGTCGAGGCCGACCTGGTCATCCCGGTGCCCGAGTCCGGCACCCCGGCGGCGATCGGCTACGCCGAGGCCAGCGGTATCCCCTACGGGCAGGGGTTCGTCAAGAACGCCTACGTCGGGCGGACTTTCATCCAGCCGAGCCAGACGCTGCGTCAGCTCGGCATCCGCCTGAAGCTCAACGCGCTAGAGCCTGTCATTCGCGGCAAAAGGCTTGTTGTTGTTGACGACTCGATCGTACGCGGCAATACCCAGCGGGCTCAGATCCGGATGCTTCGGGAGGCTGGAGCGGCCGAGATCCACGTCCGTATCTCCAGTCCGCCGGTGCGGTGGCCGTGCTTCTACGGCATTGACTTCGCGACCCGCGCCGAGCTGATCGCCACCGGCCTGAAGATCGAGGAGATCCGCGCCAGTATCGGGGCCGACAGTCTGGGCTACATCAGCGAGGACGCCATGATCGAGGCGGCCGGGCAGCCGCGCGCGCGCCTGTGCACGGCGTGTTTCACCGGCGACTACCCGATCGAGCTGCCCGAGTCCAGCCTCCTGGGTAAGCACTTCCTCGAGGCGCTGCCGGGGCTGGAGAGTCAGAAGCCCGAAGGTCGGGACGCCGAGGGCGTCGGCACAGGAGTCTCCGGTGGCGCCGCTGACGCGCTTTCCCGCCCCTGACAAACCCAGGGACCGGGTAGGCAAAGTGACGACAGACCTAGGGGCTTCGACCGGCCCCCAGACCCCCCGGCATACCGGACCAACACGGAGACTGAGCCATGCACACTGAACAGACCCCCATCACCTATGCCGGCGCCGGCGTGGATGTCGAGGCGGGCGACAAGGCAATCGAGCTGATGAGGGCCTCAATCCGCCTCGCACAGCGCGACGAGGTGCTTGGCGGACTGGGCGGCTTCGCCGGCATGTTCGACGCGAGCGTTCTGACCCGCATGACGCGCCCGATCCTGGCGACCAGCACCGACGGCGTGGGCACCAAGGTTGCCATCGCCCGGGCCATGGACAAGCACGACACGATCGGGATCGACCTGGTTGGCATGGTCGTCGACGACATCGTCGTCTGCGGCGCCGAGCCCTTGTTCATGACCGACTACATCGCCACCGGCCGGGTCGTGCCCGAGCGGATCGCCGCCATCGTGTCCGGTATCGCGGCCGGTTGTGTCCAGGCCGGCGTGGCACTCATTGGAGGGGAGACCGCCGAGCACCCCGGTCTGATGGAGCCCGATGAGTACGACTGCGCAGGCGCCGCGACCGGGGTCGCGGAGTATGCCGACATGGTGGGTCCGCATCGTGTCGTCTCCGGGGACGTGGTGCTGGCTCTCGCCTCGTCAGGGCTTCACTCCAATGGGTATTCGCTGGTACGCAAGGTCTTTGCCTCGGCTGGGTGGGCTGTTGGCCGGCAGGTCGCGGAGTTCGGACGGACCCTGGGCGAGGAGCTGCTCGAGCCCACGCGGGTGTATGCCAGCGACCTGCTCGCCCTGATTCGCACCGATGGCATCGATATCCATGCTCTGAGCCACGTCACCGGGGGCGGACTGGCGGCGAACCTGGCGAGGGTGCTGCCGCAGGGTGCCTTCGCCAGGGTCGACCGTTCGACCTGGACCCCGCCCGCGGTGTTCGAGGTCGTCCGCGAGGTCGGTCAGGTGCCGATCGCCGACCTCGAGCGAACGCTCAACATGGGCATTGGTTTCGTGGCCGTTCTGCCGGCCGCGCAGGCGGACCTCGCCATAGCCACTGCGAAGGGCCAAGGTATTGAGGCCTGGCTGCTCGGCGAGGTCATTGATCTGGACGTCGCCATCGTGCAAGAAGGCGCCCTGGTAGTCCGGGGTGCCAAGGGCGTAGAGGGTGGTTCGGTGCAGGTCGTCGGAACGCACCCGCGCTGAACCTCACCGTCACCCTGATCGGGCATGGGGCAGCAGCTCGGGTCAGTCAGCGCTCACCGGAGGCCAAGGTGCCTCGTTCGTCATAGTCGTCGTCGTCCTCGGCTGGCGCAGGGGTGTCGGTGACACGCTCCGGCCGGCTGTCGAATCTCGACGGTCCATGAAGCTCTCGCTCAAGCGCACCCAAATCGGTGCTCGGGCTGTAGTACTTCAGCTCACGAGCAACCTTGGTCTGCTTTGCTTTGGACCGGCCGCGCCCCATGGCATCGACCCCCTCGCGCGTCTGCCGGGGCGGCATCGCTTGACCCGATCACGCGAAGTGAATTCGAGTCATCACGGAGCGGCCCCGGGAATCTCGTATTTCGTAGGGCCAACGCTACACGGTGAAACCGTGTCGTGCTGACTGGGTGCCCCGTTGTTTGGAAGATCAGCGGCCTGGAAGCCAGATCCGGTTGCTTCCGACCTGCGACATCCGCTCCTCGGCGAGCTGATCGGCGGCCACCGCGGGCGAGATTCCCCGCATGGCAGCGAGTTCCAAGACCGACGCCGTTGCCTCGAAGATGCCCTCAGTGCGCGCCTTGGCCCGGGCGAAGTCGAATCCGTGGAGCTCGTCGCTGACCTGAATCACGCCCCCGGCGTTGACCAGGAAATCCGGCGCATAGGTGATGCCGCGAGCCATCAGGGCCTCGGCGGTGCCTCCGGGCCCCTCGACGGCAAGCTGGTTGTTGGCGGCTCCGCAAACCACCTTGGCGCTCAACACGCTGACGGTCGCGGCGTCGAGAGCGCCACCGAGCGCGCAGGGCGCGTAGACGTCCAGCTCGGCGCGGACCAGCGCCTGGTCATCCACCACAGTGACGATCTCGGGATGCTTCTCGCGTAGCGCCTCGATCGCTGCGCTGTTGACGTCGGTCACCACGACGCGGGCACCGTCCTCCAGGAGGTGGGCGCCCAGCTGGCTGCCCACCTTGCCAACTCCCGCGATACCCACGGTCCTGCCAGCCAGACTGGGCCTGCCCCAGACGTGGGCTGCGCTGGCCCGCATGCCCTGGAAGACGCCGTATGCCGTCAGCACGGATGAGTCCCCGGCGCCGCCGTTCGCTTCGGTCCGGCCGGTGGCAAAGCGGGTCTCCTTGGCGACGATATCCATGTCGGCGACGTAGGTGCCCACATCAGCGGCGGTGACGTAACGTCCGCCCAAGCTCTCCACGAACCGGCCATAGGCGCGAAGCAGGGCCTCGCTCTTGTCGGTGGCGGGGTCGCCGATGATGACAGCCTTGCCGCCACCATGGTCGAGCCCGGAGACGGCGTTCTTGTAGGCCATAGCCCGGGAGAGGCGAAGGGCATCCTGCAGCGCGAGCTCCTCCGACTCATACGGATAGAAGCGCGTCCCACCAAGGGCCGGTCCCAGTGCAGTGGAGTAGATGGCGATGATCGCCCGCAGACCGTTGGCCCGGTCATGGCAGAACGCGACCTGCTCGTGGCCCAGGGGGGAGAGGGAAGGGATCGGCTCCGACATGTGTTCACCCTATGACTGGCCCGGACATCAAGCCCGGACGAGTCGGCATTTTGAGCGACTTGCGACGTTTGGGCGACTTGCGTCCAGGGTAACTAGTCATTTCGGACACCCGGATATCACCCGGATATCGTCTTCCATTCCTTCGAGAGATAGCCCAAAATGGACATTCCAGATTACTTGCACTTCCCGATCTCAGCATCTTCGGAGGAACCATGACCAGCCGCGCTGTTGAAGCTGAGGCCCTGTTGACCCCGGCCGAGGTCGCAGCAATCTTCCGTGTCGACCCCAAAACCGTTACCCGCTGGGCTAAGGCTGGAAAGCTGACGTCCCTGCGGACCCTCGGGGGGCATCGCCGCTACATCGAGTCTGAGGTTCGCAGCCTCTTGGGCGGGAACAGCATCGCCTCCTGACGTCGCATCTGAGGTTCGACACGTCGTTGGGTGTCAGGTAACGGATGGTGACGCGGGTGGTTCGTTCGCGGCTGTCCGTCAACCGCCGGCCGTCTGCTTCTCCAGCCAGAGGCGTATGGCGGGAAGGTCCGTGCCGCTGCCGCCCTCCACCAGTTCCTTGAGCCGTGTCGAGATGGGTGTGTCCAGGGGGGCACCGAACTCGGCCAGAATCTGCGCGCCGGTGATCGACGGGAACGCATCAAGCACCTGCTGCACCGTCATCGACCCCTTGACATCGGCCGGGTCAGCAGGAATCACAGTGCTCGTGCCACCTTGATCCTTGTGCGCTGCCGCTTGGGCAATGGCCGCCTTCCCGGTCGTTGCCCACACCCCGGCGCCCATGAAACCGGCCACCACCAGGCCCGGAACGAGAAGCAGCACGGCGACATACAGAACGACCGGAACGCGGCGGGTGTGCAGCCTGGTGAGGGTGGGGACTGGGTGAGACCCGCGCGGGATGGTGAGCTCGCGGGTAGTCGAACGGGTGGTGGGGCTGGTCATCGCACGCCCTCCAGCTCACTGGCATTCTCTCGATCAGGTCCGGGGGTGGCCGTCACGCGATGAGTGCTGAAGGTGGGCATCGCCAGGGTCACGGTCAGGGCGTTCTCGCTGGGGCAGGCTCCGATACATTCGAGGCAGCCGGTGCAGGACATGTCGGTGACCCGGGTCCGGGTGTTCACCGGGATCGCCATCGGACAGGCCCGGTTGCACAGGTCACAGTCGAGGCAGGCCGAGGCGTCACGCTGGACGGCAACCGGGCTGAACTTTCCGACCAGCGACTGCACTGCTCCGAGCGGACAGGCGTAACGGCAGAACGGCCGCTCGATGAAAAGCGCAAGCATGAAGGTGGCGATCAGCACGACGAAGGCGAGGCTGAACTCGAACTCGGCCACCGACAGCAACGCAATCCACGGGTCGGCCTCCCGAAAGACCATCGTCCCCGTGATCGCTGCGCCGACGACCGCCCACGCCAGCACCAGCCAGCGGCCCCAGCGCAGGAGCCGGTCGATCCGGTGCCAGCCTTCGGCGCCAGCCCTACGCTCCAGTCTGCGGCGCAGTCGTCGAAGCGGCGGCACGCGGTCGGTGACGGCGCGGCCGGCGGCATACACCATCCCCTGCAGGGTGCCGAGGGGGCAGAGCCACCCGCAGAAGAACCCCCGCCCAACCAGCGCCATCACCACCACGGCGACGGACAGCACCAGGCTCGAGGTGTGCACGTGCGACACCGTCCGCCCGGTGGTCACCAAGGTCCACAGGCTCTCGAACCCTCCCAGTGGGCACCATGCCTCGGCTGAGTCCCCGCCGGACGTCACGTGGCCCACCGCCTGCCAGGTCACGACGGCGATGACAGCAGCCTGGACGGTGTGCCGGGTCCAGCGGACCCTCAAGCCCCAGGATGCCGGTCTGCGCGGTACATGGGTCCGAAGGCCGACGGCGGTTGTATCGCTGTCCGTCCGATCGTCGGTCACGGTCATTGGGGTCTCCTCCAGGTGGGGCGGGCACAGGCTCGCCGGGACGCTTCCTTACCGAGGTCAGGATCGTCGAGGAGTCAGGAGGTTCCATGGGTGTGAGATGGAGAAAGTGTGGAGGCGTCGCGAAGGGGCGAGACTCTGCACGAGAGATTGAGGCTCAGCTAGAAAAGCCGAAGCTCAGCAAAGGGAGTCCGACATGGCGGGCCAGGGTATTCAGGCTGTGTGTCGCGGTGTGAACGCGATGACGACCTCTTGGTCAGGGCGGTTGCGCGCCAGGCCGGCGAGGTGGGCCGCGAACCAGACGCCGAACTTCTCTGCGGTCGTGGGCCGCAGATAGAGATAGCCCTGTACGGCGTCCGCGCCGATCGCTTCCAGGAATTTCTGCTGCTTGAGCCGTTCCACCCCCTCGGCGATCGTCTGCATCCCCATCTGGGCTGCCATCTTCACGACTGCCTCGATCACGGCTCGATCATGAGCATTCTCCGTGCTGCCGTCGACGAACGACTTGTCGATCTTCACGATCTTGGCCGGCAGGGTCCGAAGCGTCGTGAGAGCTGAGTAGCCCGTACCGAAGTCGTCGATGGCGATCCTGATTCCTTGTGCAGCCAGGGTGTTGAGCCGGTCGATGACCACGGCCGAGGAGATCACCACGCTCTCGGTGATCTCAAGCACCAGCTGCTCGGGGGACATGGCGAACTCGCTGAGGGTCCGGTTCACGGTGTCGACGAAGAGGTCGTCCTCGAGCTGCAGCGCTGAGACGTTGACGTGGATCGCGAGCTGGGAGCCGGGATACGCCTCGCGCCAGGTGGCAGCATCGGAACAGGCGCGCCGGAGCACGTAGGTGCCGATGTCGGCGATGGCGCCGATCCGCTCCGCGGCCTCGATGAAGGAGTCAGGAAGAAGCAGGCCGAGTTCCGGGTGCCGCCAACGCACCAGCGCCTCCACTGCGGTGCATTCCTCGTCCGGCAGTGACAGGACCGGCTGGTAGTAGACGATGAGCTCGCCATTGCTCGCTGCCGCCGCGAGCTGCCGCTCGAACGTCACTTGGGCTGAGTCGCCTTGCAGCAGACCGGGTTCGAAGACCTGTATCCGGGATTTGCCGTTCGCCTTGGCCGCGTACATCGCCACGTCGGCGCGATGGATCAGCTGCTCGAGGTCGGTCTTTCCGGTCGAAGTGGCGACACCGACGCTGGCACCGACGTGCGCGACCCCGCCGTCGATATGTGCCGTGGCGGCGACCGCCTGAACGATCTGCTGCGCGATGTCTGCGGCTGCTGCGCCGCCCGTGCCCGGCAGGAGGACGGCGAACTCATCCCCACCCAGGCGGGCACACAGATCCTGCGGGCGAGTGGCCCGGCGAAGGCGCGCCGAGACCTCGCGGAGCAGGTCGTCTCCGGCTCCGTGGCCGAACACGTCATTGACGTCCTTGAAGTCATCGAGGTCCACGAAAAGGACGGTGGTGTCGGGCAGTGACTCATCCTCGAGGGCGGCTGACAGTGCGGTGTTGAAGGCAGCCCGGTTGGCGAGCCCGGTGAGGCTGTCCAGGGTGGCCTGCTCCGTGAGGGCTTGGTGGACCTCCAGGTTGCGCAGCGCCAGCGTCACCTGGTTCGCCAGGCTGGCGACGGCGACGACCCCCTCGACGGGTACTTTCTCCGGCGATCCAAGCAGCAGCCACCCGCCCCCCTGCTGGTTGTGCACGTGCGGCAGCGGAACACAGGCCCAGGCGCACGGAATACCTGCAGCGGCGTCCAGTTCCGCGGGGCTGTCCGCCATCTCACTACCCGCTTCGCCATCGCCGCAGCGCACCGACAGGACGGTGATGGGCAGTGTCGCAGGGACGCCGGCGAATCCGCCGGTGGCCCCATCGACGCGCAGCGCGTCCCGTTCCCTGATCACCTTCAGGACCCGCAGCCCGGGCGTGGCCGCGCAGATCCCCGCGATCGCCCCCCAGAAGATCTGACGGATCTCCGCGGCGTCGATGACACCCAGCAGCTGTGACCCCATCAGGGCGTGAACGGCGTCCCGCCGCGCTGACTGCTCCCTTGCCTGCAGACTCCCTGCGAAGTGTCGGCTCACCAAAACGGTAAGGAACAGGGTCGGCAGGGCAACGGTCAACGGACCAAGGCCCGTCCCCCCCGTGTGCCAGGGCACGTAGTTCCACAACAGGAAGCCGGCGCTCAGCGCGCCGACATAGATGCCAAACCGCAGAACAGCCCGGCCAGTTGACCCATACAGCGACCGGAACCACAGCGCGGGAAACACGAATGCGAGGGCGGCACCTGGCTCAGGGCTGGCCAAGGCGAAGGTCAAAGTGGCCACCGCGTCCACGAGGTCCATCCCCAGCGGCACGCGCCGGCTCAGGTAGCCCCGGGTCCAAGACAGTCCGAGCACCACCGCACTGGCCAGGGCCAGGAGAGGCACAGCGCCGTGGGATGCGGCGAGAGGAGCCAACAGGGCAACGGGCAGCGACACGAGGGTCAGCACAGCGAACAGCCACCGTGTTGCCTCGGTCAACTCCCTGGCCCGTCGCTGCCGCATCCACACGAGCTTCACCATGCCCAACCCTGTCCTCCACGATTGCAAACTTGTTGTCCCGCCACACGCGAATGAACGTACTGCCGGGGGTCGGACGTGGTAAGTGCTACTCGTTTCTCCTGCTCGTTCGCCCGGCAACTCCGCCCGTTCACCCGATCGGCCCATAAGCCAAACGGACGATGGTGTTCCTTGGACCGGTGTGCTCACCGGTGATCTGCCGTGACCAAGGCGGCCAGGCGGTTGCTTCCACAGGTTCCTGTCCACCCGGCGGATCCTCGCCCACCAGGCCGTCAACGGACTCCCGCAGCAGGTCAGCGTGCCCGGTGTGACGGCCGTACTCCTCGATCAGGTCGCAGATGAGCCTCCGCAGGCTGGCGTGCACGCCACCATCGGCCACGCTCGCCTCAAGATCGAGGCCACCCTTAGCCAGCGCCTCGTCCACTCGAACCCGTGAGCGTGCGACCGCGCCATCCCAGATGGCGTAAAGCTCCTCCGGAGTGTCGTCGGCGGCGGTGGTGTAGTCCCAGTCTGGGTTCTCGTCCCAGTTGATGGTCTGCCACGATTCACCGGGGCCGACGCCGGCAAGCGGAGGTTCCCACGGAGGGGTGATCGTGGTCGCCATGGGCTGACCCTAGCCCTCAATCACTGACTTGAAACTGCATTCGTGGAGGCTGTCGGTGTCAGCTTCAGATCTGCAGGCTGCTTGCCCAGCGCCGGCCGGGTGCGATTGATTGGTGGTGTGAGCAACATGTGGACGCGCCTGACAGCGGACGACCCCAGAACCGATGGCAATCCGGTCGGCGAACTGGCGACGTACCGGGAGTACCTCAGCGACTACCGCCTGACGATAGAAATGAAGTGCGAGGGAATGGACGCCGAGCGGCTCGCTCGGTGCCGGCCCGGAGCCTGTGCCCTTGGGCCTGGTCCGCGACTTAGCGCAGTTGGAGAACCACTGGTTAGCGGGTGCTGCGGGGGCGAGTCGATCCGCCCCGGCTCCCCGGTCGTGCGGTCGAGGTGCTCCCGCCACAGTCTGCGGCGCAGGTCGCGGGCGAACCGCCGGGCACCGCGCCGGAGAGCTCACTGTCGTGCGTCCACGAGTCATGTGGTGATCGCTTCACCCACCCACGACCGTGGACTCGACCTGACCACTTCCGTCTCGGGCGTCTCGTCGCGTCACAGATGGGACGCATGAGACTCTTCAGCCGCGACGGGATCGGTGTCTTGCCTTGCCGCCGATGCGGCCAAAGGGCGGATGCTTCTTTCGTGAGCAGTTGCCAGGTGGTGTAGACGTCGCCAGTGTTGGCGTCGAGCCTGATGTCGCTCGCCAGGCAGTGTCTTGCGGGGTCGCAGTGGCGGGGTATGTTCGGGCGCCCCGACCGGCCGAAGGTGAGGACTTGTGCCATGCTGCCCCTTTATGGCGGTGTCTGCGGTCCTTTGTCAGAAGTTGACACGCTGTTGGGGGACCTATTGAAAGAAACGCTCAGACACCATCGAACGCACGGTGGGCTGTCTTCGATGATGAGCGGCGGTGTGTGGCTGCGCCGGGGCTCTCATCTTGTGGAAGAC
>JBBQUB010000095.1:0-10529 GCA_038212865.1 Actinomycetales bacterium | reverse complement strand
CTTCGCGAGGAAGACGCTTCCATCACATGAGGCACGATGGTGCACTTCCGTTGCTCACCGATCAGATCCCCTCGCCACCAGATCCGGACGCGCTGTATGACGCGTTCGCGTCTTGGGTGGGCCAGCAGGGGATCACGCTGTACTCGGCTCAGGAAGAAGCCGTCATCGAGATCCTGACGGGGTCGAACGTGATCCTGTCGACGCCCACCGGCTCGGGCAAGACTCTGGTGGCAACCGGAGCGCATTTCGCCGCGATGGCGCAGGGGAAGCGCACGTTCTACACGGCGCCGATCAAGGCCCTGGTCTCGGAGAAGTTCTTTGCCCTGTGCGATATCTTCGGCGCGGTCAACGTCGGAATGTTGACCGGAGACGCCTCTGTCAACGCCAAAGCACCGATTATCTGTTGCACCGCAGAGGTACTGGCCAACATTGCGCTGCGGCAGGGTGCGTCCGCCGACATCGGCCAGGTCGTCATGGATGAGTTCCACTTCTACGCGGAGCCCGACCGGGGCTGGGCGTGGCAGGTGCCGATCCTAGAGCTGCCGCAGGCCCAGTTCATCCTGATGTCAGCGACGTTGGGCAATGTCGAGCGCTTCCAGTCCGACCTGACGCGACGAACCGGGCGGACCACGGCCATCGTGACCTCGGCTGAGCGGCCGGTGCCGCTGAGCTACTCCTACGTCACGACGCCACTGCACGAGACGCTCGAGGAGCTGTTGTCCACCCATCAGGCCCCTGTCTATGTCGTGCATTTCACCCAGGTATCGGCCCTCGAACGCGCCCAGGCGCTGATGTCGGTCAACGTCTGTACCCGGGCGGAGAAGGACGCGATTGCCGACCTGATCGGCGGGTTCAGGTTCTCGCCGGGCTTCGGCAAGACGCTGTCGCGGTTGGTACGTCACGGGATTGGCGTCCACCACGCCGGGATGTTGCCGAAGTACCGGCGACTTGTGGAGCAGCTGGCGCAGGCCGGGCTGCTGAAAGTCATCTGCGGCACCGACACTCTCGGCGTCGGAATCAACGTGCCGATCCGCACGGTGGTGATGACCGGGCTGTCCAAGTACGACGGCTCGCGCCAGCGGATGCTCAAGGCCCGCGAGTTCCACCAGATCGCGGGGCGCGCCGGGCGCGCCGGATATGACACCTCCGGAGCGGTGGTGGTGCAGGCGCCGGAGCACGACGTCGAGAACGCCAAAGCCGTCGCCAAGGCAGGTGACGACCCGAAGAAGCTGCGCAAGATCCAGCGCAAGACGGCGCCTGAGGGTTTTGTCAGCTGGAACGAGGCGACCTTCCTGAAGCTGGTCGCGGCCGAACCTGAGCCGTTGGTCTCGCGGATGCGGGTCAGTCACTCGATGTTGCTCAATATCATTGCACGAGAAGGCGATCCATTCGTCTCGATGCGTCAGCTTTTGCGCGACAACCATGAGGAGCCTCGCAACCAGGCACGGCTGTCCCGGCGGGCGATCGAGATCTATCGGACGTTGCTGAGCGCCGGCGTGGTGGAGCGGCTCGAGCCTCCGGACCAGACCGGGCGCACCATGCGGGTCACCGAGGACCTGCAGTTCGGCTTCGCTCTCAACCAGCCGTTGTCGACCTTCGCCCTCGCGACATTCGACGTCCTGGATCGCGAGTCGCCGACATACACGCTGGACATGGTCTCCATCCTGGAAGCCACCCTCGAGGACCCCCGTCAGGTGCTGTCTGCCCAGCGAAACAAGGCCCGCGGCGAGGCGGTGGCCTGGATGAAGGCCGACGGCATCGAGTACGACGAGCGGATGGAGCTGCTCGAGGACATCACCTGGCCCAGGCCGCTGCTCGAGCTGCTCGAGGCCACCTACGAGCTGTATCGCCAAGGGCATCCATGGATCGCGGAGACCGACCTGTCGCCCAAGTCCGTGGCCCGGGACATGTTCGAGCGGACGATGACGTTCGGCGAGTTCGTCGCGTTCTATGGGCTGACCCGTTCGGAGGGGGCGGTGCTGCGCTACCTGTCCGACACCTACAAGGCACTGCGCCAGACCGTGCCTGACCACGCCAAGACCGAGGAGCTCATCGACCTGATTGAGTGGCTCGGCGAGGTCGTGCGCCAGACCGACTCCAGCCTGCTCGACGAGTGGGAGCAGCTGAGCGACCCCAGCGATCCCGGCCAGCTCACCGGGGAGATCACCCCTGATTCTCTTGCGGCACAACCCAAGCCCATCACCTCGAACGAGCGCGCCTTCCGCGTGCTCGTCCGCAATGCGATGTTCCGGCGGGTGCAGCTGGCGTCTCTGCGCCGGTGGATCGACCTCGGCGAGCTGGACCCCGACTTTGGCCAGGATGCCTGGGAGGACGCCATCCTGGACTACTTCGACGAGCACGACTCGATGGGCACCGGACCGGACGCGCGTGGCCCGCAGATGCTGCAGATCACGAAGAAACCGGGGCGCTGGGTTGTTCGCCAGGTCATCGACGACCCCGAGGGCGACCACGACTGGGCCATCACCGCGACGGTCGACCTGGCGGCCTCAGATGAGGCAGGCGTAGCACTGCTGACCGTCACCGCGCTGGAGGCCCTGCTCACCTGACCCCCCTTGCTCCTTTCAGGCCGCTTTGCTCATTTCAGACCGCTTTTGGGGGGCCAAATCGCCTGTTTGAGCGGCCTGAATTGAGCAAAGGCCTGCGGGTGCAATCGTCCGGTAGCCCGCGATCGTGCGAAAATCGGCAGATGGCAGAACGCAACCAGGGCCGGCGAAGTCCTCGGCGACCGGCATTCTTCGCGCCGGTGTCGATGGACTCGCGGCGCGGGGCGGAGTCCCTTGACCCGGCCCGCGTCACCGAGGTCGCGCACGAAACGGCTGCCGTCATCGTCAGGACCGGCCGGGCCGCCCACGATCCGGCGCTCACGGCCAAGCTGGTCGCGCTCGTCGACGACCTCGGGCTGTCCACGGTCGCCGAGCTCTGGGCCGACCGTCCCGCGCGCAGCCTGCCCGGGGCGCTGTGGCGGCTCTACGTCCTACGGGAGTGGGTGCGTCGTGACCCCGTGGGCGCGAGCGCGGACTACGCCGCCGGCATACGGTTTGCCGACGTTCCGCATGTCGTGGCCGGCGTCGCCGAGCCTCCCGGTCCGGCTGAGCTGCAGGAGCTCACCGACGCCATCTTGACCGGCGTCTTCGAGGGAGACCTGGCCATCGCACTGCAGCGGGCTTCGTCGTTCTGCCGGGTGGTCGCGGCCGGACGCGCCGAGCGTGCCAACGACGCTGATGCCAGCGACCCTGGCGCGATCGACCCGCAGTGGGGCTCGGCTCACACCCGGCGCGCCGCATCGTTGCTGACCACTGGCGATGACCTAGAGGCGTGTGCGCGACTCTGGCGGCAGGATGACCTTCTTTGAGCGTCCGCCGACACCGAGCATCTTCGACGGGTTACAGTTTTCCTGCGTCGGGCCGCGGTAGCCCCGGGTCCCAAATCAAGCCGCTACGAGCGGCCACGTGCCGTGAGGCGCTCCCGGCCCGACGCCACCTCAGCACCAGGAACAACCCCAGATCAGCTTCAGACAGTCGCCAGATCCTCGAGGTCTAGCGGCCCGCCAGGAAACGGGGCAGGCGATTGTCGGCAATTGATACACCCAGGGGCGGCAAGCACGTAGATTGGGAACATGGCGTCAGCTGAGTCTCGAGGTGACAACCTCACCGACGATGACCTTCAGTCCGAGATCGAGCTGGTGGGTGATCTCGTTGTGGCGGCGACCTCGAGCGACGGTCCGTTGCCCCAGGACGAGATTGACCGGCTCCTTGGTGTTCACCCCGAGGTGGACGGGCCGGGATCCGACGAGGACGAGCCAACAGCGGCAGCCGAGCGCTAACCAACTTCAGACCCCACCCCGATGAAAGGGCGGGTGCGTTGCGGTGCAGCGGTGGCTCTAGCATCGTCTTTGGCCACCTCCCCGATAATCGGAGCGTCTCGTGGGTTTTCACCTCACTCCGCGCAACACCACCTTCTACGATCTGTTCGCAGCGTCCGCCAGCCACCTCGTGTCGGGTGCAAACGAGCTGACCAAGTTGTTGGGCGTCGAGCCCTCCGAGCGTGAGACAGTCGCCGCCCGGATTCGAGACCTTGAGCACGACGCTGACGAGTCAACCCACGCGATCATGCGCATGGTCAACTCATCGTTCATCACTCCCTTTGACCGCGATGACATCTATGGCCTGGCGTCCAACCTCGACGACTGCATGGACCTGATGGAAGCCGCGGCCGACCTGATCGTGCTCTACCGCATCGGTGACCTGCCCGACGGGATCTCTGCTCAGGTCGAGGTTCTGACCAGGATGGCCGAGCTGACCGCAGAGGCGATGCCGCGACTGCGCTCGATGCGCGACCTGTCGGAGTACTGGATCGAGATCAACCGCCTGGAGAACCAAGCCGACGGAATCTACCGCAAGCTCCTCGCTGAGGTCTTCAACGACGGCACCGATGCGATCACCGTGCTCAAGCTCAAGGAAGTCATCGACCAGATGGAGGCGGCCGCAGACGCTTTCGAGACCGTGGCCAACCAGGTCGAGAGCATCGCGGTCAAGGAGTCCTGACCCCTCGTGGACTGGCTGCCCGTTGCCGTCGTCATTGCCCTAGCGATGGGTTTCAACTACACCAACGGGTTCCACGACGCGGCCAACGCGATCGCGACCTCGATCTCGACCCGAGCCCTCACACCACGGATCGCGCTCGCCATGGCCGCCGTATTCAACCTCGTCGGGGCCTTCATCGGCACCAAGGTCGCCAGCACCGTCGGCAAGGGCATCATCTCCCCGCCGACCGGCACCGTGGGTCTGCTCATCGTCGGTTCGGCGCTGGTCGGCGCCATCACGTGGAACCTGCTGACCTGGTGGCGAGGCCTGCCGTCATCGTCATCACATGCGCTCTTTGGCGGTATGGGTGGTGCGGCGCTCGCTGCCGGCGCACCGGTTCTTTGGCTTGGCGTGCTGGAGAAAATCATCATCCCGATGGTGCTCTCGCCGGTGATCGGGCTCATCCTGGGCTACCTCGTGATGACGACCATCATGTGGCTCTTCCATCGCCAGCACCCCGGGCGTACGGCACGCGGGTTCCGTTATGCCCAGACCTTCTCGGCGGCCGCGATGGCACTGGGCCACGGTCTCCAGGACGCGGGCAAGACGATGGGCATCGTGGTGCTGGCCCTGACCCTGGGCGGCTACCAGGACGACTCATCGATCCCCAACTGGGTCAAGATCTCCACCGCGCTGGTCATCAGCGCTGGGACCTACTCCGGTGGCTGGCGGATCATGCGCACGCTGGGCCGCAAGATCATTCACCTGGACCCGCCTCAGGGGTTCGCCGCTGAAGCGTCGGCAGCCTCGATCCTCTATGTCGCCGGCCTGACTTTCGGCGCCCCGATCTCGACCACGCACACGATCACCTCGACGATCATGGGCGTCGGCGCCACCAAGCGACTGTCCGCGGTGCGTTGGGGTGTGGCCAAAAACATCGTCGCGGGCTGGGTCCTGACGTTCCCCGGTGCCGGCCTGGTGGCAGCCCTTGCCTATGCCGTGACGATCCCCTTCCAGTAGCCGTCCCCTGCTCACTTCAGGCCACTTTGCTCACTTCAGGCCACTTTGCTCACTTCAGACCGGTTTTTGGGCCCGAGATGCCGTCCCCGAGCGGCCTGAGATGAGCAAAGCGGCGCAGAGGTCAACCGGCGCGGCGTCGAGAAGGCAGGAGCCACGCAGGGGCAGGCAGGTATGCCGTCCGGCCCTGAAAGCGCCCAGCGCCACCTCGTCTGCGGGCAGCATCGACCCGAGCCAGCACCTCACGTGGCGACCTGACGATCTCGCCTGTCCCCCATCGGGCCAGCTCTGCTCCGAGGTCGGCGATCCGGTCCCGCCGTTCCTTCTCCTGCATCACTCGCCGGCGCGCGCGATCCAACAGCTCCTCTGCCGCTAGGTCGACATCGACCGACGGTGCCTTCTCCTCCAGGAAGTACTTCGCTCGGCCGTCCGACTCAAGTGCCACCGCCTCGTCCTCGAGCCAACCGTCAACGCGAGCGACGAATCGGTCGTGGGGATCGAACAAGGAGACCTGAGGCTCGGGCATGGCAAGCCCCAGCTGATGCAGCGTCACGAACGAGTAGCTCTCCAGCCACGACTCACGCCGCGGGTCCACCAGGGGCAATGCCCTGTGGGCGTTCTCGGCGTAGGGCCAGCAGGATTGGCGATGCAGGACGGCCGCGATCTCTTCGTAGGACACTCTCGCCCCTCGCAGCGCGCAGTCGGCCAGGGCCACACCGTCGGCGTTCGGTAGATGGCGAAGCGTGTCGGCGACGGTGCGCGCGCGGCTCGTCATACGGACCTCCCATCTGGCCCCGGGGACGCCCATGCTGATGGTGCGGACATCCGAGGCGGGAAGGCTGGCGACCTGTTCGGTCAGGTCCGGTCGACTCCGAGTGGGTGCGTCCAGGTCGCCAGAAGTGAGGGTCACCGGGCCGGCGCCGGCCAGGGGCAGGACCCAGCCGTAGGCCACGGCGGCGCTGAGGTGGCTCGCCACGACCTCGTCCGGTCTCGTCAATAACGTGGCGACCACGGCGGTCGAGTGCTGTTCGCGGGTGGTCAGCACGGCATACCGCCGCTCCTGGATATAGACCGAGCGTCGCAGTGCCCGCCAGTGGCCCGTGCGGACGCGATGGGCGATCTGGTGGCGGCTCATCCCCGCGGCAACAGCATCTTCTCGCGTGAAGACGAGGGGCAGGGTCGGGTCGGTATGCACCAGTCCACCGTGCCTCACCTGAGCCTGCCGGATTCAGTCATCCACAGGGCAATCCCCCAGCCGCCGGGGCCCTGCTCAGTTCAGGCCGCTCGCGGACGGCAATCTAGGCCAAAAAACCGGCCTGAAGTGAGCAAAGCGGCCTGAAGTGAGCACGGGGGTCAGCCGAAGCGTCCGGAGATGTAGTCCTCCGTGGCCCGCTGTGTCGGGTTGCTGAAGATCTTCTGGGTGTCGTCCATCTCGATCAACCGCCCGGGCTCGCCGGTCGCCTTGAGGTTGAAGAACGCCGTCCGGTCCGACACCCGGGCCGCCTGCTGCATGTTGTGGGTCACGATCACGACCGTGTACTTGCTCTTCAGGTCGGAGATCAGGTCCTCGATGGCCAGAGTCGAGATCGGGTCCAGCGCCGAGCAAGGCTCGTCCATCAGCAGGACCTGAGGCTCGACGGCGATGGCCCGGCGATGCACAGCCGCTGTTGCTGCCCGCCGGAGAGCCCGGCTCCGGGCTTGTTCAGCCGGTCCTTGACCTCGTTCCACAGGTTCGCGCTGCGCAGCGAGGCCTCGACCTTCTCGGCAAGATAGGTCTTGTTCTTCAGGCCGTTGAGCCGTAACCCTGCCGCGACATTGTCCGCAATCGTCATCGTGGGGAACGGGTTCGGCCGCTGGAAGACCATGCCGACGGTGCGGCGAACGGCCACCGGGTCGACGCTCGCGTCATACAGCTCGGCGTCGTCGAGGTGGACCGACCCTTCGACCCGGGCGCCCGGGATGACCTCGTGCATACGGTTCAGCGTCCGCAGGAGTGTCGACTTGCCACAACCGGATGGGCCGATGAAAGCGGTCACAGAGCGTGGCTCGATCATCATCGTGACGTCCGCGACCGCCTTGAACGTGCCATAGAAGGCGTTGAGGTCCTTGACGTCGATTCGCTTGGCCATGAGTGGTGGTGTCGTCCTTTCGTGGTCTGAACAGCAAGAGCGAGGGTATGCCGGGTGGCCCGGTCAGCTCTTGATCTTGCCGAAGCGCGCCATCAGGCGCCCGGCCAGGTTGAGGAGCAGGATCAACAGGATGAGCGTAAGCGCGGATGCCCACGTGCGGTCCACTGCCGGCTGAAGGCTCTCCACCCGGTTGGTGTTAACCATGGTGGGCAGCGTCGCCATGAAGCCGCCGAACAGATTTGTGGCGATGTTGGGGGTGTAGGGCCCCAGGATCAGCAGGGGTGCCGTCTCGCCCATCACCCGAGCCAGACCCAGGAGAATGCCGGTGATGATGCCGGAGAAGGCGGTCGGCAGGACGATCTTCACGATGGTCTTCCACTTGGGCACGCCGAGGGCGTATGCGGCCTCGCGCAGCTCGTTCGGCACGAGCTTGAGCATCTCCTCGGTCGACCTCACGATGACCGGGATCATCAACAGCACGAGCGCCAGACACACCGCGAAGGCCACGCGTTGAAAACCGAAGGTGGTCACCCACAGCGCATAGATGAAGAGTGCGGCGACGATCGAGGGGATGCCGGTGAGGATGTCCACCATGAAGCTCACGGCCTTGGCGAGCTTGCCTCGCCCGTACTCCACCAGATAGATCGCCGTGAGCACGCCGATCGGCACGGCGATCAAGGCGGTGACCGCGCCCTGGAGGAGCGTCCCCTGTATGGCGTGGACCGCGCCGCCGCCGGTGAGGCGAGAGGTGATGCCACGTTGTGAGTGGGTCCACCAGGTCGACGTCGTGAGCAGCTCGCCGCCTCGTGAGAGGACGGTCCAGAGGATCCATAGCAGCGGGATGAGGGCGATCGCGAAGGCCAACCACATCAGGATTCGGGCAAGCTCGTTGCGAAGGGCCCGGCCGCGTGACCTGTGGCTGAACCCGGAGGCGGGGCCTCCCGGGCGGGCGGCGTCCGGGTTCGAGCTTGAGGTCAGGTCGATGGTGGTCATTCGCGGAAGGCCTTGCTTCGCTCTATCACGACGCGGGCGATCGCGTTGACGACGAAGGTGAGGATGAACAGGACCAGACCGGCGGCGAGGAAGGCGCCGGTCTTCTGAGGCGAGTCGAACTCGGCGGCGTTGCCGGCGATCTTGGAGGCAAAGGTCTCACCACCGTTGAAGAAGGACCAGGTCCACTTGGCGCCGTTGGGCAGCGTCGACAAGATGATGAGGACCGCGATCGTCTCGCCCAGGGCGCGACCCAGACCCAGCATGGAGGCGCTGATGACGCCGGGCCGGCCGAAGGGGAGCACAGCGGTGCGGATCATCTCCCACTTGGTAGCGCCCAGGGCTAGCGCAGCGTCCTTGTGCTCTTGTGGCGTCTGCGCGAACACCTCGCGGGAGAGCGCGGTGACGATCGGCAGCACCATGATGGACAGGACGATGCCGATGATGAAGATCGTTCCTGTGCTGCGGGCGGCGCCGGTGCCGCCGCCGAAGATCGGGATCCAGCCGAGTGCCGAGTTGAGTAGCTCCTGGATGGGCACGATGTAGGAGGCAAGGACGAAGGCGCCCCAGATGCCATAGATGATCGAGGGCACGGCGGCGAGCAGGTCGACCAGAGAGGCGGCGGGCTGGCTCAGCCAGCGAGGTGCGTACTGCGTGACGAACAGTGCGACGCCGACCCCGATCGGCACCGCGATACACATGGCGATGATCGACGAGGCGACCGTCACCCAGAGCATCGTCGCGATCCCGAACCGCGGGTTGTCGCCGCTGACGATCCACTCGGTGGATGTCAGGAAGTTCGCCCTGTTCCTGGCCAGGGCAGGGACGGCCTGAGACAGCAGGAAGAGGGCGATCAGCGTCACCAGAGCGATGACCAGCACACCGGCGCCGCTGGCCGCGCCGCCGAAGATGCGGTCCCCCAGCCGACCCGTGGAGGCACGATCCCCTTCGAGGGGACCGTGCCCCTCGGAGCCAGGGGGCACGTCTACTGCAGAGACGCCGGTGGTGCTCGGCACGTCAGGTCAAGCCTGTCTGTCGCAGGATCAGGAGAGAGCGTCGATTGCTGCTGTGACCTTGGTCTGGACCGCAGCAGGAAGTGGAGCATAGCCGAGGCCCTCGAGCGACTTCTGGGTCTCTGTTGAGGAGAAGTGCTTCAGGAACGCCTTGGTCAGCGCGACCTTGGCCGGGTCCTTCGCCTTGGAACAGACGATCTCGTAGGTCACGAGCAGTACCGGGTAGGCGCCGACCTCCTTGGTGGCGTAGTCCAGCTTGAGGCTGAGGTCGTTGCCCTCGCCAACCTGTTTGGCCGTGGAGACCGCCTGGCCCACCGTCGTGGCGTTGAGCTCCACGGGACCACCGCCGTTGTCGATCTGGGCGATGCCGAGCTTGTTGTCCTTGGCAAAGGACCACTCGGTGTAGGTCACGCCGCCCTCGGTGTCCTTGACCGCCGTGGCCACACCGGTGTTCTGGGCCTTACCCTCGCCCTTGCCGGTCCACTTCTTGGCCGGCTCCGCGGGCCAAGCCGACGGCGCGGCGGAGTTCAGCCACTTGGTGAAGTTGTCAGTGGTGCCTGAGTCGTCCGAACGGAAGAACACCTTGATGGCCAGGTCCGGCAGTGTGGCGTCCTTGTTGATCGCCACGATGGCCGGGTCGTTCCACTTGGAGATGACGCCGTTGAAGATCTTGGCCGCAACGTCCGGCGTGATGACGAGCTTGTCAACACCCTTGAGGTTGTAGGCGAACGCAACCGGACCTGTGACCATCGGCAGGTTCCAGGCAGGGGATCCGCAGAACTTCGCGGCCTCTTCGGTCTCGATCTTGCCGTCCTTCTCCTTGGTCTTCAGTGCGG
>JBBQUB010000094.1:0-10566 GCA_038212865.1 Actinomycetales bacterium | reverse complement strand
GTCTTCAGGGTGGCGTCGTAGCCCGAGTAGACGCGGTTCTCGGCCAGGTAGAAGTTGGACACGTCTCTGGTGGTCGAGCCACCCATCCGGGTGAAGCCCTTGGCAACCCAGGCCGGGTCAAGGGTCTCGACGCTGTCGCTCCAGCTCGAGGCACCATCGATGTTCAGCGATAGGTCGTCGAGGAACGGGCCGTCGAAGTGCAGGCCACCATCAGTGACGTAGCGGAAGCGGAACTGCAGGCTCTGGCCCTTGTAGGCGGACAGGTCGTAGCTGACCGGCGTCCAGGTCGAGCTGCCATAAGCCGGGTCGCCGTTAGCATCAATCGCGCCGCCGGAGACGCCATCCAGCAGGGCGCCGACCTGGTTCCAGGTGAGTCCGCCATCGGTGGAGACCTCACCGTAGAGAGCGTCGTAGTCCTTCTCGATGTCGTACTTGGCCCACGCGCTCAGGGTGGCCGTGGTGGCCGCAGTCAGGTCAACCGGGCGGGACATCGTGGCGTTGAGGTCGTCAGCCGAGCCGCCCCACCACTCGAACGCACCAGCGTGCGGGGTGTTGTAGTCAGTAACGATCGTCTTGTTGGGCAGGTTGACCAGGAGCGCCTGCGGCAGCTTGCCAGCGCGGTCTGCCGGGCCGAGCTTGACGATGGCGTTCTTGGCGGAGTTGACCTGCTTGTAGTCGAGCCAGTTGAGCTGCAGCTTCTCCCACGGTCCCATGTAGCCGGGCGTGGTGCCGATCGAGTCGGTGCCGTGGTTCAGCCACGAGCCGCCGCTCATCAGCGTCCAGAAACCGGTGCCGTTGTCGCCACCGGCGGTGTCGTAGAGGTCCGGCAGGCCGAGGTCGTGGCCGAACTCGTGGGTGAAGACACCGAGGCCACCGTTCTCGGGCTCGGTGGTGTAGTCACCGATCCACATCCCGGTGTCACCGATCTGGGTACCGCCAGCAAGGTTGGGAATCGTCGTGCCGTCGGCGAGGCTGACCTGCGGGCCAGTCTTGCCGGCGCTGTTGGAGTTGACGTACCAGCGGTGGGACCAGATGGCGTCCGTGCCCTGTGCTCCGCCACCGGCCTCTTCGCCCTCACCGGCGTGGATCGCCTGGAAGTGGTCGATGTAGCCATCCGGCTCGTTGAAGTTGCCGTTGCTGTTGTAGTCGTAGCGGTCGACCTTGTCGAACTGCGCGATATAGGTCTTGATCTCGGCCGGGGACTTGCCGAGCTTGATCTGGGAGGCATACCAGGCGCTGGCGGTGTCCTCGATGAACGGCCAGGCGCCCTTCGAGTCCGAGATGGCGTTGCTGCCATAGCTGGCCTCGTTGAAGGGGACCGTGACCCAGTCGCTGACGTCACCCTTGGTCAGGAACCGACCGTTGGACTGCTTGAGGTAGAAGTCGCGAAAAGACTCGCCGGTGCCGAACATCATGTCCTGGAAGTGGGCCTTGTCGAAGTTCTTGGTCCAGTAGGTCGAGTTGTCATCGGTGGCGTTGCCGTCCCAGACGCGGTCCGGCTCAGCGATCTTGTTGTTCAGCGGGCCCGCAGTCCCCCCTGTGTCGACGGACTTCACGTCAGGACCGAAGTCGGACAGGATCGTGAAGATGGACTCCTCACGGTTGACGGCGTACTGGACGTAGTTCGTCTTGCCGCCCTTGTCCTTGCCGAGGTTAATGACGCGCTTGCCGGCAACGGTCTCGATCTTGGCGGTGCCGTTGATGACCTGTTGGACGGCCTTCTGTCGCAGCGCGCGTTGCTTCTCCCCGAGCGGGCTGGTCAGGTCGTCCATCTTCTTTGCCTGGGCTGCGGCCGGGTCGCGGTCGGCGGGTGCTTTGGCGGCTTGAGCAGGGATCTGCACGGTCGAGACGGCGAGTGCGAGAACAGCCACGCCCGTCAGGACGCGCAATGAACGTCGTTTCACAAGTTACTCCCCTGTGGTTTTTTCACACCATTTTGGTGCTATTGCGCACTTTCACACAGTTGGTGCCGATTGTGAAGACTTACCACTTCGAAAGTTTCATGTGGTATGTGGCAGGGAAGGGACGTCATCCGGGTCGATAGACTGCTGAAATGGCGCAGATGCGACTGGCCCTGGCCCAGGTCAACCCGACCGTTGGCGATCTGACTGGCAATGCGCAGGCAGTCCGCGACTGGACTGGCGAGGCGGCCCACCTGGGCGCCCACCTGGTGGCGTTCCCGGAGATGATGCTCACCGGATACCCCGTCGAGGACCTGGCGCTGCGGACGTCGTTCGTCGACGCCTCGCGAGCTGCCCTGGCGGCCTTGGCCACCGACCTTCTCGCCGACGGCCACGGCGAGCTGCCGGTCGTCCTCGGCTACCTGGATCACGCGCCATACAGCATCAGTGGGACAACCCGGCCGCTCCCTCAGAACTGTGCCGCGGTCCTCCACCAGGGCAAGGTCAAGGCTCGCTACGCCAAGCACCACCTGCCCAACTACGGCGTCTTCGACGAGTTCCGGATCTTCGCCCCCGGCAAGGACCTCACCGTCGTGCGTATCGGCGACATCGACGTGGCCATCGCCATCTGCGAGGACCTCTGGCAGGAGGGCGGCCCGGTCGCCTTGACCCGCCAAGCAGGGGCAGAGCTGTTGCTGGTGATCAACGGATCGCCCTACGAGCAGGACAAGGACGACATCCGTTATGAGCTCGTGGCCCGACGGGCTGCCCAGGCCGGTTGCACCCTGGCCTACCTGAACATGGTGGGCGGCCAGGACGAGCTCGTCTTCGACGGGGACTCGTTGGTGGTCAACGCTGGCGGACAGATTCTGGCCCGTGGCCCGCAGTTCGACGAGGACCTGCTCGTCGTCGACCTGGACCTCGAGCCGAGCACCGTGAATGCAGCCGACCCGTCCGGTGAGGGGCTCGTGCATGTCACCCTCAGTGACACACCCATCACCCCGTATGCCGCTGCGCCGCCCACGCTCGCCGCTCGCCCCGACCCGGTGGGCGAGGTCTACCGCGCCATCCAGCTGGGGTTGCACGACTACGTCGGCAAGAACGGGTTCCACTCCGTGTTGCTCGGCGTCTCCGGTGGCATCGACTCGACCCTCGTGGCCACCATCGCGGCCGATGCCCTGGGCGGGGAGAACGTCGTGGCGATCAGCAACCCCAGCAGGTACTCCAGCCGGGGTTCCAAGGATGACGCCGCCGAGCTGGCTCAGAACCTGGGCCTGGACTACAGGGTCATCCCCATCGACCCCATGGTCAGCGCATTCCTCGATAACGTGAAGCTCACCGGTGTGGCCGAGGAGAACCTCCAGGCGCGGGTACGGGCCGTGGTGTGGATGGGGCTGAGCAACCAGGAGGGTCACCTCGTTCTGGCCAACAGCAACAAGAGCGAGATCTCGGTCGGCTATTCGACCATCTATGGCGACAGCGTCGGCGGATACGCGCCGCTCA
Organism: Actinomycetales bacterium; assembly: GCA_038212865.1. Lineage (GTDB taxonomy): Bacteria > Actinomycetota > Actinomycetes > Actinomycetales > Dermatophilaceae > UBA4719. The sequence continues at coordinate 7,162 of JBBQUB010000094.1, read as the reverse complement.
AGGACGTGCCCAAGACCTTGGTGTGGGAGCTGGCGAGATGGCGCAACGCCGAGGCCGAGCGTCGTGGCGAGAAGCCGCCAATCCCCTTGGCCTCTATCAGCAAGGCGCCTTCGGCAGAGCTGCGCCCCGGCCAGGTCGACCAGGACTCGCTGCCACCGTACGAGGTTCTGGACGCCATCCTCGACCGCTATGTCGAAGGCGCCCAAGGTCGGGCCGAGCTGATCGAGGCGGGGTTCGACGCTGCCGTGGTGGACAAGGTGGTCGGGCTCGTCGACCGCGCCGAGTGGAAGCGACGTCAGTTCGCTCCCGGCCCCAAGATCTCCCCGTTGGCGTTCGGGCGCGACCGACGCCTGCCGATCACCAGTCGCTGGCGCGACCAGAATCCCTCACCTCCGCAAACATAGGGACCGTGTATGGCTGGCCCCCGCAAACCTAGGGACCGTGCCGCACAACCCCTAGGTTTGGCACCAGTTTCCCCGCACGATCCCTAGGTTTGGCAAGGAGACACCATGAGTGAGCAGCTCGCCCCCTACGGCAGTGGAGCCGGCACCACGCCCGGATCAACTCCGTCCACGCTCAAGCGCATCCGCATCCCTCATCTGCAGGCCATGAAGGAACGGGGGGAACGCTGGGCCATGCTCACCGCATACGACCAGTACGCCGCCGAGATCTTCGACGAGGCCGGGATTCCCGTTCTCCTGGTTGGTGACTCGGCTGCCAACAACGTCTACGGCTACGAGACGACCGTGCCTGTCACGGTTGACCTTCTGGTTCCGTTGGTCCGGGCCGTCACTCGAGCCGCCAAGCACTCCCTGGTCGTGGCAGACCTGCCGTTCGGGTCCTACCAGGCCAGTCCGACCCAAGCGCTGGGCACGGCGACCCGGTTCATGAAGGAGGGCCTGGCGCACGCGGTCAAGCTTGAGGGCGGGCGCGCGATGGTGCCCGAGATCGAGCTTCTCGTGCGCGCCGGCATCCCCGTCATGGGCCACATCGGCTTCACACCTCAGAGCGAGCACGTCCTGGGCGGATATCGCGTGCAGGGCCGGGGGGACGCAGGCGACGCCCTGGTCGAGGACGCGCTGGCTCTCGAGCAGGCCGGGGCGTTCTCGGTTGTCATGGAGATGGTGCCCGCACCAGTCGCCGCCCGCATCACCGAGGTGCTCCACATCCCGACGATCGGGATCGGTGCCGGCCCCAGCTGCGACGCTCAGGTGCTGGTGTGGCAGGACATGGCAGGTCTGCGTGCCGGCAAGATTCCACGCTTCGTCAAACGGTATGCCGACCTGCGGACAACTCTGGGCGACGCGGCGCGCGCCTACGCAGCCGATGTAGCTGGAGGCACCTTCCCCGCGACAGAGCACTCGTTCGAGAAATAGCCGCCTCAGGGTGCCGGCGGGCCCGAGACGAACGTCCCTGCGACGTATGGCCATCCGTTTGCCAGGCAGCCGTTAAGCCCGAACGTCTGTTGCTGCATCACCGGAGCCAGACGGCCCTTCCCCGGACAGGCCTCATGGCCGTAGCCGAGTTCGTGGCCCACCTCGTGGTTGATGAGGTACTGCCGGTACCGGGCGACATCGCCGCGGTAGTCCGGGACCGCATATAGCCAACGGTCGAGGTTGATCATCACGAGATTCCCCGCCCGGCACGAGACGTACCCACGGGTGTCCAGCCCTACCGTTGCGCAGATGTTGTCGACAGTGGCCGGTGTGGCCAGCCGGATCACGAAGGTGGCATCGCCCGTGGAGATCCGCTGGAGCGACCATCGCCCCTGGCCGGTCCAGCTTGCCGGGTCGGCCAACGTGGCATCCACGGCGGCGGCGAAGGCTGGGGCGCCTTGCCCGGTGCCGGTCTCGACCTCGACACGGTAGGTCATCCGCGTCCCGGACCCATAGCGGTCCGTCCCGCCAGATGCGCGGACATACTCACCGGTCGACCGGATCGTGACCGGCGGCGCTGTTGCCTTTGCGGAAGGTGACCTGGCCGACGGTGCCGTCGCCGAGAGTGAGGCAGAGTTGGGATGGAGCTTGGGTGTGGCGACTGGCGCAGGCCGCCTGTCGGCCGGTGCGACAGGGCTGTTTGTCAGTGCGGCGGTCAGTCGAAAGCCCGCCAGGACCAATAAGGCGCAACACAGCAGCAACCCGCCGCCAACGACCTGGCGACGTCGCCTGTAGACCTGGCGACGAGCCATGGCCCGGGTCTCGGTCGCACGCATCAGGCGGTCACGAGAGCGTGGTCCGGTCTCTGATGGTGATGCGCTCATTGCCCACTGGGTGGGTAATCGACCAGGAGCGCCTCATTCCCACAGGCTAGCGCGGGCTGGTGCTCAGGCTGATCAGGTCGTCGACGACACTCGAATCTCGGGCAGCGGTGGACTCGGCTCGACCAGCGGACCCACTAATGGTGGCTCCTGGTGAAACAGCCTGCCGCGCAAGGAGATCAGCAGGTAGATGACAGCCAGGGTCGTCACTGAGGCCATGACGGCGAACAGAGAGCGGTAGCTGAAACGTGTCACGAGCAACGCGCCAGCAGCGATCGACAGCGTCTGGGGCGTGCCCAGCACCACGTCGGTCGCGGTCGAGACCCGGCCCATCAGACGTCCTGGCGTCCGCAGCTGCATCAGCGTGCTGAAGGCGATCATCATCAGGGGCAGCGAGTAGCCGAAGATAGCGACACCCAGCAGGACCAGCCACAGGGCTGGAGCAACCGCGATCACGGCCAGGCCAACAGCCAGTATCGCGAGCGAGAGGGCCAAGGCGCCTGTCTCCCCCAGCTTGCGGACGATGCGGGAGGCGGTGAGCCCTCCGGCAATGGCGCCAACTCCCTGGATCGTGAGCATGAATCCGATGTATTCGACAGGCTTGCCGAAGGCGTCGGCGACGGCGAAGATGAGTGACTCGCTGAAGCCGAGGACGAGTATGCACAGGCCCAGAGCCACAAGGGTGTGCCTGAGCAACGGCTCCCCGGCAATGTGCCGAATGCCCTCGGTCATCTCCTGGCGCCAGTGCTGCTCGGAAATCTCGGGGACATCCTCCACGACCTTCAGTGAGCGGATGACCGCGGCCGCGACCAGGAACGAAACGGCGTCGAGCACAGCGACGGCTCCCCCGCCGAAGCCTGCGAACAGTGCGGCCCCGGCGAGCGGTCCGATAAGGCGGAAGCTCTCCTTCATCGTCTGCAGCGAGGAGTTGGCATCGACCAGCATCTCCGCGGGCATCACTTCCTTGAGGAGACCGTTGAGTCCAGCGGGGATCACCACGAATGAGATCCCGTAGAAGAAAGCCACGACGTAGATCACCCAGACCTGCGAGGCATCGCGGACGAGGATCAGGGGCAGGACGAGCAACCCCGAGGCGACGTTGGACCAGACCAAGAGGGGCTTGCGGCGGACCCGGTCGACGTAGAGGCCAGCCAGCGGCGCCATGAGACTCGGTATCGCGAGCCAGAAGAACGTCATACCCGCGGCGGCGTTCGAGCCGGTGAGGCTCTTGACCCACATAGCCAGCACGATGAGCATCAAAGAGTCACCGAACATGCTCGTCGAGACGGCAGTGAAGAGCCGCGGGAAACCCTGCTGCGAGAATGCCTTACGCATGCTCGTTGGCCATGTCGTCTCCGGTCTCGAAGTCGTATGCCGGCACTCCCCACGCGAGGAACGCACAGAGCCGCGCCCCTTCAGGCCTGCGGTCCGGGTGCTGCAGGCGGTCGATCTTGCTCAGCAGCAGGGCCCGCACCGCGAGGTTGATCTCATTCAGCTCCCCAGCGGTGAGCCAGAGCATCGACGTGCTCGAGGTACTGGCCGCCCTCCATTGCGGCGCGTCATCACGACTCCTGGCCGTCGAAGTGGTGAATCGTGCCGTTTCACGCTCGATCATCACCTGGGTCAGTGCCGCTCCAGCTCGCACCGTCTCGGGCGACTCGTCGCCTTCGCCCCACCGCATGCCCTGGCTGACAGCCTTCCAGGGTCGCTCGCGACCCTTGCCGCCCTCGGCCTCCTCGATGAAGCCGTGCTCCGCGAGCTTGCGCAGATGCCACGAGCAGTTCGAGGGTGTCTCGTCGAGCCGGTCGGCGAGCTCGGTCGCTGTCATCGGACCATGCACCGCGAGCTGCTCCATCATCCCCAGTCGAACAGGATGAGCCACCGCTCTCAGGGCTCGTGGGTCACTCAGCTTCCGCTGCGAGTAGGTCACGGCGTCGAAACTATCCTTTCGAAAGACTCATTGCAAGACCCGGTCATGCTCCGATCCCAGAACGCAGACGACGGTGAGGACAGCACCAGCGAGGTATGGCGCCAACCCGGCTACCGCGGTTCGGGCAGCTTTCAAGGCGCGCGGGATCCTGTCCTGACCCGCCGAAGCCGCAGAAAGAACTCGGCACCGGGGATTGTGCAATCTTCGCTATCTTGGTGACTGCCTGCACATTCCCCCATCCGTCCCATCCTTGGACGGAGTGAAGCGAGGTCGCGATGACACCAGCAACAGAGCCCGAGGTTCCAACAGATTCGGCGGCGGGCGCCCCCGTCCTTGAGGTAAGTCGAGCGGTGCCCCAAACCCTCGACGACGTATGGCAGGTCTTGACCACACCAACCGGCGCCGAGGCACTGCTGGGCAAGGGTGCCGAGCTGGGAGGAAAGGGCGAGCCGTGGCGAAGCGTGGACGGGAGCCATGGAGTCGTGCGCAGCTATCACGCCGGGCAGCAGGTACGCCTCTCGTGGCATGCCGACGAGCACGCTCCGTCGACATTGGTTGAGCTGCACCTCATCCCGGAGGGCGAGGGCACGCGGCTGAGCCTGCGTTACCAGGAGACACCGGACGTCGCGGTCAATGCGAACCTGCGGCAGCGCTGGAGCGATGCCCTTGGCCGGATAGTCACCGGCCTCGCTCCGGTCACCGAGTCTGCTGTCGAGACCACCGGCTAAGGTCTGCTGTCGACCCCACCGGCTGACCTCAGTTTTCGAGCCCGTCGTCGTCCCACTTCTTGTCCTCTGCGTCCCACCGCTCGGTGTTCTCCCGAGCGTGCGAGAGCGCCTGCTCCGCCGCCTCGCGAGTGTCGAACGGCCCCATCAGCCGATCCATCGGACTCTTGTCGGTGTCGTCCTCAACCAGCCCGGTGCGAACGTTGAACCAAAACGCCATGGCAACTCCCTTGGGTGAACGGCATAGGTCAGCCTGAGCCGTCTTGCCTAGACTCCACCGTATGCCGATCACCTACGCCAGTGTCGCGCCCGGCGTCCTCAGCGGACGTCGCCGCGTGCCTACCTCCATCGTCCGGCCCGAGTATGTCGATCGCCCGGGTCCCGCCAAGTACACGGGCCCCGAAGTCAAGGACGCCGAGACCATCGGGAAGATGCGGATCGCAGGGCGCCTCGCGGCACAAGCAATGGCGGCAGCTGCGGCGGTGATCGCGCCCGGGGTCAAGACCGACGAGATCGACCGGATCGGCCACGAGTTCATGCTCGACCACGGCTGCTATCCGTCCACTTTGGGCTATCGCCACTTTCCGAAGTCGCTGTGCACCAGCGTCAACGAGATCATCTGCCACGGCATCCCCGACGATCGACCACTGGAGGACGGCGACATCGTCAACATTGACATCACCGTGTTCATCGACGGCGTCCACGGGGATACCGATGCCACCTACCTCTGCGGCGACGTCGACGAGGAGTCGCGACTGCTGGTCGAACGCACCCATGAGGCCATGATGCGCGGCATCAGGGCTGCTGTGCCCGGTAGAGAGATCAACGTCATCGGCCGCGTGATCCAGAGCTATGCCAGGCGTTTTGGCTATGGCGTCGTTCGTGACTTCACCGGGCATGGCATCGGCACGTCGTTCCACTCCGGTCTGGTGATTCCTCACTACGACGCAGCCCCGCAGTTCAACACGGTCATCGAACCCGGCATGACCTTCACTATTGAGCCGATGCTCAACCTAGGCACCCCTGACTGGGACATGTGGGACGACAACTGGACCGTCGTCACCAAGGACCGCAAGCGCTCGGCGCAGTTCGAGCACACCATTCTGATCACCGACACCAGCGCCGAAATCCTCACCTTGCCCTGATCGCAAGATTGTCGATGTCGCTGCCAACAGGAAGGCCATGCCACTCATGCCCACGACCCAGCACCCGCTTGGTATCGATATCGGCGGCAGCGGCATCAAGGGGGCTGCGGTTGATCTGACGAGGGGTCAGTTCGCCACGGATCGGCTGCGCATTGACACGCCAAAAGTCTCCTCACCGGCCGCCGTGGCGGATATCGTCGCCCAGATCGCCGGGCACTTCGCCAGCGACATCGGCGACTCCCCGATCGGGGTGACCTTGCCCGCAGTCGTCACCAATGGCGTGGTCAGAACCGCTGCCAACATCGACCCTGCCTGGATCGGCACCGACGCACGAAAGCTGTTGAGCGACAAACTTGGTCGTTCGGTCACGGTGGTCAACGACGCCGACGCTGCAGGAGTCGGCGAGCTCCACTTCGGGGCCGCGCGCAATTCCAGCGGGCTCGTGCTCATGACGACTCTGGGAACCGGCATCGGCTCAGCTCTGCTCTATGACGGCGTGCTGGTGCCCAACTCCGAGCTCGGGCATCTCGAGATCGACGGCCACGACGCTGAGAGTCGGGCCGCCGCAAACGTCAGGGACGACAAGGACCTCTCCTGGCAGGAGTGGGCTGACCGCCTCCAGCGGTACTACTCGCATATCGAGGACCTGCTCTGGCCGGACCTGATCGTCGTCGGTGGCGGAGTGTCCAGGAAGGCCGACAAGTTCCTGCCCCTTCTGCATCTGCGAGCTCCGATCGTCGCCGCGCAGCTCGCAAACTCGGCAGGCATCATCGGCGCGGCCTGGCTGGCTACCAACACCTGACGACCTCGCTCACGTCGCTGTGCTCATTTCAGGCCGGTTTCTGGCGTCGAAAGAGCCTCAGGAACCGGTTTGAACTGAGCAAACCGGCTTGAACTGAGCAAAGCACTAACGAACGCGGGCCAGGTCCTCGAGCAGCTCGGGCGCGCGACGTTCGTAGATCCTGGCTCCCCACCACGCCTTGACGGTAACAAGGCCGGTCGCCGCAGGAATGCCGATCGGTGCGCGTTGAGTCAGCTGATGTCGAGGGCCACGCCGTCCGAGAGGTCACGAACCTCCATGCTCTCAGGGCCGAAGGTCCTTACC
>JBBQUB010000093.1:0-10704 GCA_038212865.1 Actinomycetales bacterium | reverse complement strand
ACCTCACCGCTGGCGATGGTCTGAACCGAGTCGATGACGACGAGGTCGGGACGGATCTGCGCGATCTGACCCAACACCATGGCTAGATCCGTCTCGGCCGCGAGGAAGAGGTTCTTGGCCATGGCCTCGATGCGTTCGGCTCTCAACCGGACCTGGGCCATCGACTCTTCACCGCTGACATAGAGAACGGTCTGGTCCGCTCGGGCGGCTCTGGCGGCCACGTCGAGCAGCAGGGTCGACTTGCCGATGCCCGGCTCACCGGCGACCAGGACCACGGCGCCGGCCACCAGGCCGCCGCCGAGGACGCGGTCGAACTCGCTGACACCGGTGGTGCGGGCGTGCGCACGGCGCGCATCGACGTCACCAATGCGCAAGGCTGGCCGGTCGACAACTGCTGTGGCCGTCGTCCTGGCCGTGACCGAACCGACCGCTCCAACCTCGTTCACCGTGCCCCAGGCTTGGCACTCGCCGCAGCGACCAGCCCACTTGACCGCAGACCAGCCGCACTCCGAGCAGCGGTAACCGGAGGAACGGGTCGTCGCCTTGGCTGCCATGCGGCTGACCCTACGAGACGCTCCTGACACCACCCGATGTCAGGTGAAGGTGCGCCACCACAGGTTGACCGCGTAGTCCACGCCCGATCCCTCGTGCTCGGCAAGGATGTCGTCGGCTAGGGTCTGCGCGAACTCGATCCGCACGACCGACTCAAAGTCGGAGCGCGACTCGAACGCCCATCGAATCGCGAGGCGGTCACGAGACCAGCCCTGCCGGCCCCAGAAGCGTTCCACAGCGGTGGGGTCATAGGCAGGCATGGCCCGGCGGAACCAGGCACCGAACGTGGACCTCGAGGCGTCGTTGTCGATCACCATTGCTGTGCCGCCGGGTCTCAACACTCGAGCCACCTCGGCCAGCCCGGGCTCGCATCCGGGCCCAAAGAAGTAGGACCACCGCGCATGCGCCACGTCGACGCAGCCATCAGCGAGGGGGAGCTCTTGTGCTTCGCCTTCCAGCATGGCCGCGTTCGCCAGGGGCAGGGCCGAGATCCGTCGGCGCGCAAGGATGGCCAGCGGCTCGTAAGGCTCGATCCCCACCACCGTGGACGCAGTCCGCGCGAACCGCGGCAGGTGAAAGCCGCTGCCGCAGCCCAGGTCCAGCACCCGCTGCCCTGCCCAGTCATGTATGCCGGTCATGGCCACCTCGATCAGCCCGTCAGGGTCGACGCCGCGGTTCTCGATCTCGTAGACGTCGGGGTCGTTCCAGATGTTCGGGCTGGGGATCACCGTGCGCGGGAGCCCTTTGCGCGATCGTCGTCAGTTCTTGCGGCCAGTGTTGCGGGGTGGACCAACAGCGGTAGCAGCGTGCGTGACCCGACGGCCTGAGCGCCGTTGGCGGCGACCAGGTGAGCCTTGCAGCGGACGGCCAGCTCGTCATACGCCGCAGAACCCATGAGCTCGCGCAGCTCGCGGCTGTTGCTGCGGTAGACCGGCTCCTTGCCGACGTGGGCCTCAGAGTTGCCCGAGCAGTACCAGTCCAGGTCATGACCGCCCGGGCCCCATGCGCGCCGGTCGTACTCGGTGATTGTCACCTCGAGGTAGGTGCTCTCATCGGGCACCTCGACGGTGCGGTAGGTGCGCCGGATCGGCAGCTGCCAGCAGACATCCGGCTTGACGGCGAGTGGTTCCATGCCGCGCAGCCGGGCGTGCTGGTGCAGGGCGCAGCCGGCACCAGCAGGGAAGCCCGGACGGTTCAGGAAGATGCAAGCACCCTCGACGACCCTGGTCTTGAGCTGTCCCTCCTCTTTGAGCTTCCAGCGCCCACCCTGGCCAACCGAGTGGAACTGCCACTCGTCCTCGCCGAGCTCGGCCGCGGCAGCCTTGACCCGTGATACGTCGTCCTTGTCGGTGAAGTGGGCGCCAAGAGTGCAGCAGCCGTCGTCGGGTCGGTCCTCGTAGATCCCTGCGCAACCGCTGCCAAAGATGCAGGTCCACGAGGAGGTGAGCCAGGTCAGATCGCAGCGGAACCGCTGGCCGGCATCGGCGGGGTCGGTGAACTCGACCCACAGGCGCGGGATATCGAGCGCGGTCTCTGGCATCTGCCAAGACTATGCGGGCGGAACCAATTCGGTATGGCGCGCCGTCGCCTCACCGTGTGGGTCTCCTGACCAGCTGCCTACCTCGGTAGATTCACCCCATGCGACTCGGCGTGATCGACGTGGGTTCCAACACGGTCCACCTCCTGGTCGTCGACGCATACGTCGGCGCCCATCCGCTTCCGGCGTCGAAGCACAAGATCGAGCTGCGGCTCTCGGAGCATGTGAACAAGGACGGCTCGATTGCCCGTTCAGGTGCCGATTCCCTCGTGGCGTTCACCCGCGAGTGCCTCACGATCTCCGAGGACCAGGGCGTCGAGGACCTACTCGCCTTTGCTACCAGCGCAATTCGCGAAGCACCAAATGGTGAGGCTGTACTGGCGCGGGTGCTTGCCGAGACAGGGGTCGAGCTGCACGTGCTCTCCGGCGAGGACGAGTCGAAGCTGACCTTCCTGGCCGTCCGGCGATGGTTCGGCTGGTCCAGCGGTCGTTTGCTGGTGGTGGACATCGGTGGTGGCTCGCTCGAGCTCGCGGCTGGCATCGACGAGGGGCCAGATGCGACGCTGAGTCTCCCGTTGGGCGCTGGCCGTCTCACGAGGGCAGCACTTTCTGGCGACCCACCCACGTCGTCGCAGGTCAAAGCTCTGCGCAAGAAGGTCCGTGCCGACATCGCCCGGTCGGTGCGCGACGTGAGCAAGGCGGGGGTGCCGGATCGCGTCGTCGGTACGAGCAAGACGTTGCGGTCACTGGCTCGCATTGCCGGTGCGTCTGCAAGCGCAAACGGACCGTACGTCGTCCGCGTACTTGAGCGAAAGCGCGTCACGGCGCTGGCATCGCGGCTGGCCGAGATGACCACAGCCGAGCGCTCGCAGCTGGCGGGAGTCTCCGAGGGGCGCGCGCCCCAGCTGCTCGCGGGAGCGATCGTCGCCGACGCCGTGATGGACCTGCTCGGTATCGAGCGACTCGATATCTGCCCATGGGCGTTGCGCGAGGGCGTGATTCTGCGGCGGTTGGACTGGATCTCCGCCGGTTGAGACACGTCGTAGGCTCGTCAGCATGACCGCCGTTCGGGTACCCGGGGCTCGAGTGGCGCTGTCCACGGCCTCGGTCTATCCCGAGAACTGCGCCGCTGCGTTCGACCTGGCCGAGCGACTCGGCTACGACGGGGTCGAGGTGATGGTGTGGACCGATCCGGTCTCGCAGGAGGCTGGCGCGTTGAAGGCACTGTCGGACCTGCACGCCATGCCGATCGTGTCGGTGCACGCGCCGACCCTGCTCCTTACGCAACGGGTTTGGGGTCCAGAGGCGTGGCCCAAGGTGGACAACTCCATCGAGCTGGCGAAGGCATTGGGTGCGGACACAGTGGTGCTCCATCCGCCATTTCGCTGGCAGAAGGACTACGCCCGGACGTTCGCCGACGAGGTGGCCCTGCGCGAGAACGACTCTGGCATCAACCTTGCCGTTGAGAACATGTTTCCCTGGCGGGCTCGCAATCGTTCGGTCGAGGCCTATCTGCCGCACTGGGACCCGGTCGACCAGCCCTATGACCACGTGACCCTCGACCTGTCGCACACGGCCACCGCCGGATCGGACGCCCTCGCCATGGCGGCGGCTCTGGGGCCTCGTCTAGCGCACGTCCACCTCGCCGACGGCTTAGGCTCCCCGAGGGACGAGCACCTTGTGCCTGGTCGCGGCAGCCAGCCGTGCGCAGAGCTGTTGGAAACCCTTGCTGTGCAACAGTTCTCGGGCTCGGTGATTGTCGAGGTCAGCACCAGGCGTTTGACGGACGAGCAACGTGAGGCAGATCTGGCCGAGGCGCTGGCGTTCGCGCGGCTCTACCTGGCAGCAGCGGCCGTGCTGTGACGCCGTCGAGGGCCACCGGTCAGCAGGGCAACGTCAGGCGCGGGCGCCGCCCTGCCGGTGAGGACACGCGGGCCGCGATCCTCGATGCGGCGCGCGCGGAGTTTTCGGCCAGGGGCTACGACGCCAGCTCCCTGCGCGCGATTGCCCGCCTCGCTGAGGTGGACCCCGCCCTCGTGCACCACTATTTCGACGGCAAAGCCGCTCTCTTTGTCGAGTCGATGTCGTTCCCTGCCAACCCTTCCTCGCTGATAGACGCGATTCTCGCTGGTCCGCCAGAGGACGTGGGTCAGCGCCTTGCGGTCACCTTCTTCGACGTCTGGGACTCCCCCCAGGGCCGTGAGCGACTCATGGCGCTGATCCGTTCGGCGGTCAGCCAGGAGGACGCCGCCCGAATGCTGCGCGAGTTCCTCGCTCGCGAGGTGTTTGCCAGGGTGGCAACGTCTATGGACGTCCCGCAGCCGCACCTCCGGGCCGGCATAGCGGCCGCTCAGATGATCGGCCTGGCGATGATGCGCTACGTCATCGGTTTCGAGCCAGTCGTTCGCGCGTCAGTGGATGAGCTGGTGGCGCTGGTGGCACCCACTCTGCAGCGGTACCTCGTCGATCGCGAGCCTGGCGACATGGCGCACCAGAGTCTTTGATCGCGGATGGAAGCTCCTGCGCCGTCAAGAGACAAACCTGCTCCACGTGGTCATCAGGGTGGAGACCCTTGTCGTCGACCCGCCAGTAAGGTAAATTCATCACATGATGAATGATCACGTTCCGGCCGTCGTCGTCGACGACCTGCACGTTCTCCGGGGCTCCCGCGAAGTGCTCCCTGGTATCTCGCTGTCCGTGCCGCGCGGCCAGGTCGTGGGCCTGCTCGGACCCAGCGGTGGCGGCAAGACCACGTTGTTGCGCGCAGTCGTCGGCGTGCAGATCCTCGCAGGCGGCACCGTCACGGTCTTGGGCGAGCCCGCCGGATCACCCGGGCTGCGGTCACGCGTGGGTTATGTCACCCAGGATCCGAGCGTGTATGGCGACCTGACGGTCCGCGCGAACCTCAACTACTTCGCTGCCCTCGTCGGCGCGCCGCGCGATGCCGTCGAGCGAACCATCCAGGAGGTCGATCTCACGAGCGACGCCGACTCCCGGGTGGATCGGCTCTCGGGTGGCCAGCGCTCGCGAGTCTCGCTGGGGGCGGCGCTGGTCGGGTCGCCGGAGCTGCTGATCCTCGACGAGCCCACGGTCGGGCTCGACCCGGTTCTTCGGCGCGACCTCTGGGCCCTCTTCCACCGCCTCGCAGCGGAGGGCACCACGTTGCTTGTGTCGAGCCACGTCATGGACGAAGCGAACAGGTGCGATCGGCTCATGTTGCTGCGCGATGGCCACCTGTTGGCGGATGACACTCCCGAGGGTCTGCTCGCTCGCACTGGGGCTCTGGATGCCGAACATGCCTTCCTCGCCCTGATCGAGAAGGAGGTGCACCAATGAGCCCCCGACTCACGCTCGAGACCGCACGGCGAGTGCTGCTGCAGGTCCGCGCCGATCCCCGCACTCTGGGCCTGCTGATCGTGGTGCCATGTGTCCTGATCGGACTGTTGGCCTGGATCTATAACGGCACCCCCGTGTTCGACAGAATTGGCGGGCCACTGCTTGGCGTCTTTCCGTTCGTCGTGATGTTCCTCGTCACGAGCGTCACGACCCTGCGCGAGCGATCGTCGGGAACGCTCGAACGACTGCTCTCGACTCCGCTGGGCAAGGGTGATTTCCTTGCTGGCTACGCCCTGGCATTCGGAGCACTCGCCATTGTGCAGGCCTTGGTGGCAACCGGGTTCGCGATCTGGGTCTGCGGGCTTGACGTCGCCGGTCCTCGATGGTTGCTGGTCGTCGTGGCCGTGGTCGATGCCGTCCTCGGAACTGCTACGGGGTTGTTCGTCAGTGCCTTTGCCCGCACGGAGTTCCAGGCCGTCCAGTTCATGCCGGCCTTCGTACTGCCGCAGTTCCTGCTGTGCGGGCTGCTCGTGCCGCGCGACGCCTTGCCCCGCGCACTGGAACTGGCCTCGGACGTCCTGCCTCTGTCATATGCCGTGGATGCCATGCGCACGGTCACCGCCCAGACCGATGCCGCAGGCGAGGTGGGTCGCGACGTGGCCATTGTTGCGGTCTTCGCGTTAGCGGCGATCGCGCTCGGCTCACTCACGCTCCGCCGCCGGACCGCCTGACGCATCCAAGCAGGAGGGTGGAAGCGCCGTCGGGTCGACTGAGGCCGGGGAATAGCCTTGTGCAAACGCGAACAGAACGGCAACGGAGGAAACTGTGTTGAACCCAAGCGGAGTGCTACGTCAGGGAATGATTTCTCTGTCCAAGAGCGGGCGGGTGCGGGGCTTGATCGAGAAGGCGCCGGTGAGCAGAGACGTGGTTCGGCGGTTCGTGGCGGGCGACGCGACCGCGGACGCCGTCCATGCGGCAGGCTCGCTCGGCCTCACTGGCCGCATGTGCACGATTGACCACCTCGGTGAGGACACCCTCGACCTCGCGCAGGCCCAGGACACCCGCGACGCCTATCTGAAGTTGCTGTCTGCGCTGAGCGAAGCGGGCCTGACGGAGGGCGGCAAGGCCGAGGTCAGCCTCAAGCTGAGCGCCCTGGGACAGGCGCTCCCGAGCGACGGCTCCAAGATCGCGCTGGAGCACGCTCGCGAGATCTGCCAGGCTGCCGCGAACGTCGGCACCACGGTGACGCTGGACATGGAGGACCACACGACCACCGATGCGACACTTGAGTCGCTGCGCGAGGTCCGTCAGGACTTCCCCTCCGTGGCTGCCGTGCTCCAGACCTACCTGCATCGCACCGAGGCTGACTGCCGCGATCTCGCCCACGAGGGCAGCCGCGTCCGCCTGTGCAAGGGCGCCTACAAGGAGCCCGAGTCGGTTGCCTTTCAGGGCAAGTCCGAGGTCGACAAGGCCTATGTCCGGTGCCTCAAGGTGCTGATGGCGGGGAAGGGCTATCCGATGATCGCCACCCACGACCCGCGCATGGTCGAGATCGCGGGTGCTCTTGCCCACCAACAGGATCGGGCTCAGGACACCTACGAGTACCAGATGCTTTTCGGCATCCGTCCCGAGGAGCAGAAGCGCATCGCCGACCGAGGGAACCGGATGCGGGTCTATATCCCGTACGGCCAGGAATGGTATGGGTACCTGGTCCGCCGGATGGCTGAGCGCCCGGCCAACACGATGTTCTTCCTGCGTTCACTCGCGACCAAGGGCTGAGGGCGCCGAGCCCATGTCGGAGCTGACCCGCGCCGGCTCAAAGACCGTCGCGATCTTCGGCGCTGGCGTCATGGGCTCCACGCTGCTCTCCGGGCTTATTCGCTCGGGGCGCGCCGTCGCTGACCTGGTCATCACCGGCCGTAACATCGAACGTGTCAAGGAGCTGGCCACCTCGTCCGGAGCCCGCCGGATGAGCAACGTCGACGCTGCAGCTGTGGCCGACACCCTGGTCCTGGTGGTCAAACCCCAGGACATGGGCGGCCTGCTGGCCGAGATCCGCGGTCAGGTCCGCCCTGGCGCCCTCGTGGTCAGCCTTGCCGCCGGAATCACCACCGGCTTCATGGAGGAGCGTCTCCCCGCCGGCACCGCGGTCGTCCGGGTCATGCCGAACACACCGGCGCTCGTGGATGAGGGCATGGCCGCCATCAGCCCCGGGCAGCACTGCGATGAGGTGCATCTGAGCGAAGCCGAGGAGCTGCTGCGTTCGTGCGGCAAGGTCCTGCGCATCCCTGAGAAGCACCAGGATGCTGTCACCGCGATCAGTGGCAGCGGGCCGGCATACATCTTCTATGTGGTGGAGGCGATGATCGAGGCTGGCGTGTTGCTCGGTATGCCGCGTGCTACCTCAACCGAGCTTGTCGTTCAGACGCTCTATGGCGCGGCGACCATGCTCAAGGAGACCGGTCAGCACCCCACGGTGCTGCGTGAGCAGGTCTCCAGCCCAGGGGGAACGACGATGGCAGCGCTCCGCCAGCTCGACGACCACAAAGTGAGGGCGGCGTTCGTCACGGCCATGGAGGCTGCGTCCGAACGCTCGAAACAGCTTGCCTCGGGCAATGCCTGACCAGACCCTGACCGTATGCCGGCTGGTCGCCGACGAATGGCAGGACTACCGCGCGATCCGGTTGGCCATGTTGCAGGAGTCGCCCTCTGCCTTCGGGAGCACCTATGCCGAGGGTGCCAGATTAGACGAGCAGCTGTGGCGGCGTCGCCTGGCCGACAACGTCGTCTTCCTCGCGCGGTTGGACACGGCGCCGGCCGGGTCGGTGATGTACTCCGAATACGGGATGACCGACCCCGATGATGGTGCTCTCTATGGGATGTGGGTTGATCCCGATCTTCGCGGAGCAGGTGTCGGGCGGGCTTTGGTGGGCGCCGTGATCGCTCAGGCCCAAGCTGCGGGCAAGCGGCGCATCGTCCTTCACGTCGTGGCGGCCAACGACCCAGCCGGCCGGCTCTACGAACGTGCAGGCTTTGTCCCAACCGGTCGCACCATCCCTTACCCGCATGACGACCGGGTCGTCGAGGTCGAGATGGAGCTCGTGCTTGAAGATGGTTTCCTGTGAAAAGGTGGTCCCATGAGTGAGATCAACGTGCGTGCACTCGGCGAAGAGGACTGGCAGGTGTTCCGCGACGTTCGACTGGCGGCCCTTCAGGACGCACCTGAAGCCTTCGTGGCCAGCCGGGTCCAGGAAGAAGCCTTCGACGAACAGAGGTGGCGCGAACGCATCCGCACATCACGGCGACTGGTCGCCGAGCGTGACGGGACAGTGCTGGGCGTGGTGAGCATCGGAGAGACCGAAGAGCCCCGCGCCGGCACCGCAGAGCTTTTCGGTCTATGGGTAGCGCCAGGGTCTCGGGGCGCCGGTGTCGCCTGGAAGCTGGTCGAGGCGGGGGCCGACCGGGCACGTGCGGATGGACGCAGCCACCTGTCCTACTGGGTCGGCACGGACAACGGGCGGGCTGTGGCCTTCGCCAGCAGCTTTGGGTTTCGCCCTAGCTCCACCCGCCGACCGATGCGGGTGGCCAGCGAGGAGGACGGGGCCGAGGAGATGGCGATGATCCTGCCTCTTGGTGTGGACCCGGGGTCGGTGCCCAGCACGAGGTTCGGCTGAGCCCAGCCTGATCCCGTCAGGGCCGGTTGGCCAGCCCTTCGATGAGCTCGCTCGGGCCGCTCACGATCAGGGTGTGCTGGGCCGTCACCTTGGTCTCGGGGACGGCGTGGGCGAAGTCCTCCCCGGGTGCCTTGACACCAACAACGGTCACGCCGTACTTGCTGCGAATCTGGCTCTGCGCCAACGTGAAACCGATCGTCTCCCGTGGCGGGGCCATCTTGACGATGGCATAGCCGTCGTCAAACGCGATGTAGTCCTGCAGCTTGCCGTTTACCAGGTGGGCCACCCGACGGCCGGCGTCCGCCTCCGGCCGGACGACGTGATGGACACCGATCCGCGCCAGGATGCGGGCGTGCTCGAGACTGACTGCTTTGGCCCAGATTGAGGAGATCCCGGCGTCGATCAGATTACCGGCGGTCAGTACTGACGCTTCGATCGACGAGCCGATGCCGATGACCGCAAGTTTGTAGGTGTTCGCGCGGCACGCCTCCAGGGCCTGCGGCTCGCAGGCGTCGCCGAGGATAACTCGGTCCAGCTGGCTGCTGAAGCTCTCGGCAATGTGCGGCTTCTTCTCGATGGCGATGACCTTGTGCCCGAGCCGATGCAGCTCAAGAGCGGCCACGGCACCGAATCGACCAAGGCCCACGACCAGGACGGCTTCCTCGTACATTCGGTTCTTGGCCATGGGTCCTCACTGGAAGTTTGCGGACCAACAGGTCGTCCACATGGGTGACCTGCCGGTAGCGTGCCATCATGCCAACACAGGCGCGCGTGGTTTGGGACCAGAGTTTCACGGGCTACGACTTCGGGTCTGAGCACCCCATGAATCCGTTGCGTCTGGACCTCACTGCCCGGTTGTGCGACGCCTTCGGGCTGCTGGATGGGCCTGACGTCGAAGTCGTCAACCCGCCAGTGCCGGACGACGAGGTCCTGCTCAGCGTGCACGATGCCGACTATGTGGCGGCAGTCCATCGCGCATCGCTCGAACCGAATCAGGCGGACGAGTCCCGAGGCCTGGGCACAGAGGACGATCCGGCGTTTGCCGGGATGCACGAAGTCAGCGCCCGCATCGCAGCCGGTTCCCTCGACGTTGCGCGTGCCGTCTGGCGCGGTGAGACCGAGCATGGCGTCAACTTCTGTGGTGGGCTGCACCATGCAATGCCGGAACGGGCATCAGGATTTTGTATCTACAACGACTGCGCCGTGGCGATCCAGTGGCTACTCGACAACGGTGCGACCCGCGTCGCCTATGTCGACATTGACGTCCATCACGGCGACGGAGTCGAGCGCATCTTCTGGGACGACCCGAGGGTGCTCACCATCTCGTTGCACGAGACAGGTCGAGTCCTGTTCCCCGGCACGGGCTTTCCCACGGACACAGGTGGTGCCGGTGCGCCGGGAAGCGCTGTCAACGTCGCCCTGCCCCCCGGGACCGGCGATGCGAAATGGTTGCGGGCGTTCCACTCGGTCGTGCCCTCTTTGTTGCGTGCGTTCAACCCCGAGATCCTGGTGACCCAGCACGGTTGTGACTCCCACATGCAGGACCCGCTGGCTCACCTTGCGCTGTCCCTGGACGCCCAGCGCACGTCATACGAGTCCATCCAC
>JBBQUB010000092.1:0-10721 GCA_038212865.1 Actinomycetales bacterium | reverse complement strand
CGAGACCTTCCAGCGGGCGCTGCACTGCGGCAACGACCTCGGCCTCCTCTCCGAGGAGTTCGACAGTGCGGCAGGCGAGCAGCTCGGGAACGTGCCACAGGCGTTCAGCCACATCGGCCTGGTCAACGCCGCGTGGGCCATCTCTCAAGCCGAGCAGGACGGCGTTGCCCAGCCAGCCGCCACCTTGTTGGCGCCCCTCTCTTGAGGGAACGTTCGCCCCGCGGGGGGCGAGACGCTGCGGTATTGGAGCGGCTGCTTGCGTTCAGTCTTCGCTCAAAGAGTGAGGACGACAGGGATCGTCGTGGGAGGTCTGTGGAGCCGCACGAGGTTTCGTCCGGCGTTCTTGGCCTCGTACATCGAGGCGTCCACGGCGTGGAAGAGGTCTTCCATCGACGTGCCCGAGGCGGGGTACGCCGCTACGCCGCCACTGATGGTGCAGCGGATCATCCGGCCCTCGAAAACGATCACCTTCAGCTCACACCGGCGGCGCAGGTCGTCGGCAAACGCCAGTCCCGCGGCGGCATCGGCGCCTGGCAGGGCGGCGAAGAACTCCTCCCCACCCCAACGGGCCACCATCGCATCGACCGGGGCCTGTTCGCCCATCAGCTGCGCAAGCCCGACCAGCACCGCGTCCCCTGCCTGGTGGCCGAACTCGTCGTTGATGGTCTTGAACCTGTCGACGTCGAACAGGACAACGGCGAGTGGCTCTTCGGTCCGCTCAGCCTCCGCGATCATCGAGGCGAATCTCTCGACCAGGTGGCGCCGGTTGTGCAGCCCTGTCAACGTATCCCGGCTGGCCAGCTCGGCCAGGTCAGCCCGCAGCGCTTCGATGGTCTCGACCTGCCGGACAAGCTGAGTATGCGCGGCGGCGAGGCGCCGGCTCTGGTTGTTGGCCTCGGTCACGTCACGTGCGACGAGCACGGTTCCCAGGCCCCGGTGGTGGTGGTCGATGAGAAGAGAGGCTCGCACCTGGAACTCGGTATGACCCGTAGCGCTCAGCACCACGATCTCGGTCTCCCCTTTGCCGGGGGTGGCGATGCTTTCGCCGAACAGCGCCTCGGCAGATGCACCGATCAGGGCGCTGTGCGCGCCAGGGTTCATTCCCCGCAACAGGGCGACCGCAGCGGGGTTCAGGTCCAGGACCCTCCCTCCCGGGCTGACGGCCACGATCGCGTCACCGATCTGGTCGATAATCAAGGCCCGGGCCACCGGGCTGAACGTGAACAGGTCCTGCCGGAAGATCGCGTAGAAGCTCACCACGCCCGCCACCGCGAAGCCGAACGGCGTCGGATCGACGAGGTCGCCAAAGCCTCGGGCAAGATAGACCACGTTGGCCGCACACGGAATGAGTGTGGCAAGGAGGATCGTGAGCCGCTGCTTCCGGAACGCCGGTGGCGCCTTCCACCAGCCCCACGCGATGAACCCGATACCGATGATGAGCGCTAGATAGCTGTACCCGGTATGCCACCAGAAGCCTGGGCCGTACCCCCACGCGGCCGACCCGGTAAGCTCCGCTGCCCCCGCCCCGCGGTACAACAGCAGATGCCAGGGGTTCGTCGCCGCGGCCACGGTGATCAGCACCGGCTCGACCAGCAGCAACGCCACCAACCCCTGCCGCGGCGCCCACTGCGGCCGGGCGACGCCAATCCCGAGGCACATGAAGGCGCCGGTCGCGATGCCCACCCCGGGCAGGATCGCGAGGGAAGCGATTGCCGCCGACATCTGGTTGGTGGACGCCACAGCAACGGCGTCGGCAACGGACGACGCACCGAGCCCCATCATCACCACGACCAGGGACACCGCGACCGTGGGGTTGTCTGCCCTACGCCGCCAAGTCAGGGCAGCGACCCAGGCGAACACGACCGCGACAACGGCATAGGCGATACCGGTGGGATCACGCAGCACGACTAGCCACCTCCTCTCCGGACAGAGCAGGGGCGGTAGCAGCCCGATCGGCTCTGACACTCCCCATCCGTGCGCGTTGCTGACGGTATCCGAGTTTGGTTGGGGCCAACGGATGCGGGAGTGAAATACGCACATCGCGCCGGTCGGTACGGCTAGGGTGCCGAGATGACCGGCCTGCTGCTTAACCCCAGGACCTACGACCCCGCTGACCTCGACCCTGAGGCACGGCGCCTCCTGCGAGCGACGATCGAGTGGTTCGAGTCGCGCGGCAAGGCCGAGCTCAAGCGCGCACACCACGAACGCGATTGGTATGCCGACTTCCTGGACTTCGTGGCAGCGGAGAAGGCCTTCGCCACCTTGCTCACGCCGGGGTCGCAGGGCGGTCGCTGGGATACCGCACGGGTATGCGCCTTCGGCGAGGTGCTGGCGTTCTATGGTCTTGGCTACTGGTACGCCTGGCAAGTCACCATCTTAGGTCTCGGGCCGGTCTGGCAGAGCGACAACGAGACGGCGAAGTCGCGTGCCACCCAGATCCTGCAGCAGGGCGGCGTGTTCGCGTTCGGGCTGTCCGAGAAGGCGCATGGCGCCGACATCTACAGCACCGACATGGTCCTCACCCGCGACGGCGACGGCTATCGCGCCAACGGCACCAAGTACTACATCGGCAATGGCAACGTGGCCGGCATGGTCTCGGTCTTCGGCCGCAGGGCGGACGTCGAAGGCCCCGAGGGCTACGTCTTCTTCGCCGCGGACAGCCAGCATCCGTCATACCAGCTGGTCCAGAACGTGGTCTCCTCACAGATGTACGTCAGCGAGTTCGCCCTCCACGACTACCCCGTCACTGCCACAGACGTCCTGCACACCGGGTCTGCTGCCTTCGACGCGGCGCTCAACACCGTCAACATCGGCAAGTTCAACCTCGGTTTCGCCTCCATAGGGATCTGCGAGCACGCCTTCTACGAGGCGATCACCCACGCGGACAACCGTGTTCTCTACGGCAAACGGGTCACCGACTTCCCGCACGTGCGACAAGGGCTGACTGATGCCTACGCGCGACTGGTCGCCATGAAGCTGTTCGGCGAGAGGGCGATCGACTATGTCCGCTGTGCCTCCGCCGACGACCGCCGCTACCTGCTGTTCAACCCGGTCACGAAGATGAAGGTGACCACCGAGGGCGAGCGGGTGATCGACGCGCTCTGGGACGTGGTGGCAGCCAAGGGTTTTGAGAAGGACACCTACTTTGAGCAGGCGGCGATGGACATCCGTGCGCTGCCCAAGCTCGAGGGCACCGTTCACGTCAACATGGCCCTGGTGCTGAAGTTCCTGCCCAGCTATCTGCTGCAACCGGCCACGCTGCCCGAGGTGCCGAAGCGGCGTGATGTGGCCGACGACGACTTCCTGTTCCACCAGGGACCCGCCCGGGGGCTCGGGAAGGTCCGGTTCGCGGACTGGCGCACGCCATACGACGCGTTCGCGCACGTGCCCAACGTCGCCGTCTTCCGTGAGCAGGCCGAGGGTCTGGTCGACCTCGTCAGGAACGACGGGCCGGATGCGGACCAGGCGAAGGACCTGGACCTCCTCCTTACTCTCGGCGAGCTGTTCACCCTCGTCGTCTATGGCCAGCTCATCCTCGAGCAGGTCAGGTCGACTGGCATGGACAGTGACCTGACGGACCTGGTGGACCAGATCTTCGATGTGTTCGTTCGTGACTTCTCGGGCTACGCCGTGGACCTGCACGGTAAGGCCTCATCGACCAAAGCGCAGCAGGCCTGGGCGCTGGAGCACGTCCGCAAGCCGGCGGCTGACCCAGGCCGCTATGGCAGGGTCTGGCAGCAGGTCCGGGACCTGGCCGGCACCTACGAGATGCGTCCCTGACCGCCCCGCCCTTCGCAAGGATCCTCTATACAGGGCAACCGAATCCCCCCGCTTCACCCGCCGCCCAACCCGAGCGTTCAAAGCTAACGCATCCCTCGCTTCACCCGCCGCCTGACCCGAGCGTTCAAAGCTAACGAAGAGTTCATTCCCGGTGGCGCATGAGGTAGAGCGCTTCGTCCGCTCGCTCTATGAGGCTCTCGAGCGAGTCGTCGTCCTGAAGCTCGGAAACTCCGACCGTCACCGACCCGTGCTCTGAGCCATCCGCCAGGGCCGCCTGGACGAGCGACATGCGCATTGACGCGTCAGCCACGTTGAGACCTGCCAGCGCGCAGACGAACTCATCCCCTCCGTAGCGGAAGATGAGGTCGTAGCTGCGCAGCTTCCACTTCAGGGTGCTGGCGACCTCGAGCAGCATCCGGTCACCAGCCGCATGGCCAAGGACGTCGTTGATGCCCTTGAGCCGGTCGACGTCAACGAAGGCGAGGGCGAGTGGCTCCCCCGTGCGTCGCGACCTGGCGATCTCACGTTCCAGCTCGACCTGCGTGATCCCGCTGCTCAACGGCCTGGTCACGCAGCTCACTTGCCTGGTCACGCAGCTCAATTGCCTGGTCACGCCGCTCACCCGCCTGGTCTCGCAGCTCACCCGCCTGACCGGACGTCTCTGGCTGAGCGAGGGCCGGGAAATGATCGGGTATGGTCCCCGGACCCTCGGGTGCGAAGCCGCGCCGGGCGCTGTACTGCTTCGCGCCTGTGCCCGACGTCGTGACCGCGATCGCCTCTGCCAGATCGACCCGCTGAGGTATTCGAGGCGATGGGCGCCCCGTCAGGTAGCCCTGGAGGCGTCCACGTGGAGGCTGATTGTGCGGGATTGCGCAATTCTTGCCCTTCGGGCGCGCGCCAAGCTCTGTCCGGCAGAGGGGACCGCCCCGACGTCGGATGTCCGCGCCCGATTTGTCGGAGGAGAGGCATTAAGTCCAATCCTGAGACGCCCCAACGGTCATGGCCATACGGTGTCCGTAGGTGCCAGGGTCAGCGGCGCCGTTTGTCCTGTCGTCTCTCGGTGTCGGCCGGCAACAGCGATGTCGGTCGATTGCACCCAGGAGAGAACCTGCTGGCGAGCCAGGGACCAAGTGAGGCTTTGAAGTGACCGCACGATCGCATGGCGCCCGCTTGCACTCCGCCCTGCCCTCCTGGGTTCGGCACCCGGTGGCGGTTCCGATCGGCGTGGCACTGTTGGCGGTCGCGCTCCTGGGGGGGGTGACCTCGGTCGCGATCCACGAGGCGAACAACACCATTGAGCGGGACGCACAGGCGCGCCTGCGGTCCAACCGCGATGCCGCGGTGCGGGCGCTCGTGCACCAGACGGACGACTTCAAGCGCACGGTAGCTTCCATGGCGAAGAACACTGCGGTCGTCGAGGGTCTCCGCGCGGGCACGCCGGCTGGCCTGAACCAGGTTCAGGACCAGATGTCGACCTTGGCGAACAGCAAGAACGCACCGGTGGCCTTCGTGGCGGACCTTGATGGCCGGAACCTTGTCATCTACCCGGCCCAACCTGAGCTCCTGGGGACGGACTTCTCGTTCCGGGACTGGTTCCAGGGTGTATCCCGGACCGGGCGTCCGTACGTGTCGGCGGCCTACAGCTCGGCCGCCAACGGGCATCCGCTGGTTGTCGGCGTGAGCGCTCCTGTGCTCGATGGAACTCGACGCGTCGCCTATGTCACCATCCCATGGCAGCTCGAGTCCGTCCGCGCGCTGGCCGAAGGTTCCAAGAGGGATGACGGCGTCACCATCACCGTGACCGACCAGCACGGTCAGCCACTTACCGGAGCCCTGATCGTCGACGACCTGGGACAGCCGGGAGAGGCGGCGCTCTCGGAGCCGACCAAACAGGCGCTCGCGGGGCGTTCCGTCAGCACCATCGGCCGCGGGAAGATCGAGGCGACAGGACCGGTGCCCGGGATCGGGTGGACGGTGACGGCCGCGCAGCCGACGTCGGTCGCCCTGGCCCCGGCAGCCAAATTCGTGCGGAACCTGCAAGTCACGCTCGGCGTCGCGCTGCTGCTCGTGCTGCTGTTTGCCTTGCTTGCACTGAGGTTCGCCCGCCGCCGGGTGGCCGAGCAGGCCGCGATGCTCGCCGCTGAGGGCGCGTTGCGGGCCAGCGAGGATCGCTTCCGGCGGGTGTTCGACGAAGCCCTCAGCGGCGAGCTGCTGGTGAACGGCCAGGGTGAGGTCATCAGGGTCAACCAGACCCTGGCCCGGCTGTTGGGGCGCAGTGCACGGGAGCTCACAGGACAGACTCTGGCAGGGCTCTTCGAGGACCCGTCTGAGCAGGTGCGCATCGGCGAGCTGGTCGCGGCCGGCGATGGCGAGCTGTTTGCCGAGATGGCCCTGCGCAGCGCCGATGGGCAGTCGTTGTGCGTTCTGGTCGCCATGTCCTGGATGCTTGAGCATGATGACGAGCGTGTCCTGCTGGCCCAGATTGAGGACATCACCGGCCGCCGGGCCGCCGAGCAGCGGCTCACCGAGCTTGCCCTGCACGATGAGCTCACCGGCCTGCCCAACCGGCGGCTGCTCATCGAACGCTGCGAACACGCCTTCGCCCGTGCCAGGTCGAGCCGAAGCGAGGGCTCCAGCGTCGCAGCCCTGTTCATCGACCTGGACGGGTTCAAACCCATCAACGACGGCGCGGGCCACGACACCGGCGACCAGGTTCTGATCGCGGTAGCGAACGACTTGATGTCCACCTTGCGACCTACCGACACCGTGGCCCGCATCGGGGGGGACGAGTTCGTCGTCCTGATCGAGGACGACGACGGCCTGGCCCACCTGCGCAACGTGGCCGAGCGGATCACCACCACCATCCGGCGCCAGGTCACCACCGATACCGCCTCGCTGACCCTCTCGGCCAGCGTCGGTATCGCCCGGATCGACCTGGCTCGCGAACCCGAGGTGAACCCCGAGCAGCTGCTGCAGCGCGCCGACGCGGCCATGTACCGCGCGAAGGCTAGCGGCCGGGACCGATACGACGTGTTCGACAGCGACCTGATGGAGCGCACCGAGGCTCGCGAGAAGCTGGTTTCGGCGATCCGCGACGGCCTTCGTCACGACCGGGTCGCCCTGGTCTTCCAACCCGTCGTCGACGTCGACAGCAACCTGGTGGTCGGCGCCGAGGCCCTGATGCGCCTGACCAACAGCGACGGCCGGCTCCTGCCGACCCTGCCGGCCATCGTCGCCGCCGAAGCCGCCGGCCTGATCGAGCTCCTGGGCGACCAGGTCCTGCACCTGGCAATGGCCGCGGCCAGCACCTGGCCCGCGCACATGACCCTGGCCGTGAACATCAGCGCCCGCGAGCTCACCGGCCGCGACCTGCGCAGCCGCGTCGAGCAAGCCCTGCAACGACACGACTTCGACCCCGCCCGGCTGATCCTGGAGATTACCGAGTCCTCCGTCCTCGCCGCCGGCCCCTCCGCCCTGGCCGAGCTCGAAAAGCTACGCCAACGCGGGGTCCGGGTCGCGATCGACGACTTCGGCACCGCCTACGCCACCTTGGCGAACCTGACCACACTGCCGGTGGACGTCCTGAAGGTCGACACCACCTTCACCGCCGGCCTGCCCCACCAACGCACCCACACCGCCATCGTGCACGGCATCGCCTCGATGGCCTACGAGCTCGACATCCCCTGCATCATCGAAGGCGTCGAAACCGACCAACAGCTCGCAGCGCTGCGAGGCATGTCCGTCCAAGCCCAAGGCTGGTACTGGGGCAAACCACAAGGACCCGAAAGCATCCCCATGCTGAACCCCCTGACACTCCCCGGAGACCACACCCCGGAGACGAGAACGCCAGCCCCCCGACGACTCTGAGCTGCGAAACGGTTGACGCTCAGTCACGCTTCTCCGCTCCTGACATCGCCCCTCCGTGGGAGACCCTGTCGCCAAGGAACAGGTCCTCCGGATCCGGTTTCTTGGCAAGGTAGCTCGGCCACCACATGTGTCGACCGACGTCCAGGTTCAGCGCTGTGACCAGCACCGACCGCACGATCAGGGTGTCGAGCAGGACTCCCAGCGCCACCGCAAACCCGATCTCGGCGAAGGAGACCACCGGCAGCGTGGCGAGCACCGCGAACGTCCCGGCCAGCACCAGACCGGCCGAGGTGATCACGCCGCCTGTGGCCGCAAGACCGATGAGGGCGCCACGCCTGGTGCCTTACTGCTTGGTCTCCTCGTGCACGCGGGTCATCAAGAAGATGTTGTAGTCGATCCCGAGCGCCACGAGGAACACGAAGAGAGCGACAGGCCTATTCGTGTGACCACAGGGTGAACTCGGAGTCAGTCCACATCCAGGACGTAGGTCTCCCCGTCCCTGCGCATACCCAGCCGGGCGTAATACGGCGCGACCATCCCCGCTGGCGTGACCACCGTGCGAAAGCCGCGATCGCGGAACAGCCCGCTGCGCCGGAAGACGAACTCTCCCGGCGAGAATTCCCGGAACCGCGGCGTCACGTAGTCGAGCTCGACATGGGCCACACCGTCGCCGGCGTCACGGACGAGCACCACGCCAACCGTTTCGGCGCCATGCTCAACGAGGTATGCCGTGTGCCCGGGTGCTGCTCCGTCCCACACGAGTCCGGGCTGGAACTTCTGGATATCCGCGGCATGGACCCGCAGCGTGTGGCGCAGGTACTCGTCGAGCGGCCCGACCTCGAGCACTTCGAAGGCGACGTCGGAATGCCGTTGGGACGTGAGCTTGCGGATGAACCACAGGTTGATGCCGGCCAGGGCGACGTTCATCGCGACCATCGGCCAGATTCCGAGCAGCCCGTTGAAGATCACCAGGACGATGCAGCCCACCAGATTCAGCAGCCGGAAACGAAGAACCCGCGCCTGCATCAGTGAGTAGATGAGCAGCGCCGAACCGGCCCAGCCAAGAACGTCCAACCAGCCCATGCCCGGAGCCTAGCCCGAGCGCCGCGGCAGGAGAGACGCATGTGGCCGGGCGCGAAGGCGCTTCCTGCCCGGCGAGCTGGGGTGGAGGATAGCCACATGGCCTATGTGAAGCCGCCGGCGATCGAGACCAAGATCTTCAACAAGCTGGCAATGCACAGCACGTTGTGGGACGTGCACACCCTCGAGGTCGCACGGCGCAACGCCGTTGACCCACAACGGGTTCCAGTGGTTCCGGTGGAGTATGACGGCTCGCTGTTCGTGGTGTCGGCCCGGGGGGAGTCCGACTGGGTGAAAAACGTGCGCGTGGCCGGAACCGTCCGAGTAGGCCAGAAGGGCAACTTCCAGCCGTATGCCGCCACCGAGGTGCCGGCCGAAGAGCGCTCCGGCATCGTTGCGGCATACCGCAAGAAGACCGGGCGAGACGTGAAAGCCTTCTGGAAGAAGCTCCCCGCAGACTCCGACCATCCAGCGTTCAAGCTGACCCCGGGCCGACCGGGCTGAAGGCGCGATGTGGAGCCATGCACGATCCGACTGAGGTCGACCGCCACGAGGCGGGACCGGCGCGTCCTTCCGGGCTCACCTTCGTCGGGCTTCTTGCCGGCGCAGTCATGGCAGCCGTATTGATCGGGCAGCTGAACAGCCCGGACCCGTCGCCCCGGCCCCCAAAACCCGTCGCCACCACCGCGCCTGACCCGACGGCGACCCCCGCTCCGGACGTGCCGGTCGGCGTGGACTCGATCAAGAGGTGCTTGGTGCATATGGGTGGGCTGACCCTGGGCGACCAGCTGCGCGTCCCCAGCTCGGCGCTCGAACGCTGGGACTGCGACGCGCCGCCGAAGGGACCGTGGTCGGTGGTCATCAGGGCCACGGGTGGCCATCTGGGTGTCCACAGCGCAGTCGTGACCTTCCCGGTGGAGCTGGAGGGTTCCGGGGTTCCTTCGACCAGGCCGGCAGACGGCGTCTGGAACCCGGGTAGTCGCAAGCTCGTCTGGCCGCTCGGCAGCTCCCATGCCCAGATCGTCGGCGATCTCGGTCAGGCGACCCTGGAGGACATTGCGACACGAATCACGGTCGCGAACCACAGGCCACAATTCGCGGCGCTGGACGGGTTTGCTGTCGCAGGCATCCCGAGTTTCGGCTCTCCTGTTGTCCACGAGATGCGTTACGGCGCAAAGGATCTGGGCCAAGAGAGCACGCTTGGAGACGGCGTTGTCTTCACCGGAGTCACGTGGGCAGCGTCCTTCGAGACCCTGGCCTTTGAGTCGCGAGCGAAGCCGGCCGGGTTGGTTCGCGGCAAGCCGGCGATCTACTCGAGCGCACTGGGCGGAAGCGGGACGCTGGCCTGGGAGTCCGCCCCGGGCGAGGTGACCTACATCGGCTACAGCGGCGCCGAGTCAACGGCCACCGCGATCGAGGGCTTGCGCACCCTCGCGGACAAGGGCCGGATGCTGACCCCCGCACAGTGGGAGGCCAAGGACCGTGTTCCGGTCGCCGCGCAGTCGGGTTAGGACTGGGTGAGGACAGGTTGGGGACCGGTCAGGACCGGCTAGGACTGGGTCGACTTGGCCCAGAGGTTGATGCCGGCTTCGAGCGCGTGCTGGTCGATCCGGGCCAGCTCACCGTCGGAGAACGCGAGGTTGGCCAGGGCGTCGAGGTTGGTGTCGAGCTGCTCGACGCTGGAGGCACCGAGCAACGCCGACGTGACACGCTCGTCGCGCAGCACCCACGCGATCGCGAGCTGGGCAAGCTTCTGGCCACGCTCCTCGGCGATCGTGTTCAGGGCCCGCACGTGCGCGAGCTTGGACTCCTCGAGGTGCTCGCGTTGCAGCGACCCACCCCGCGCTGCACGCGAGTCGGCCGGGATGGTGCCGTCCAGGTAGCGGTCGGTCAACAGCCCCTGGGCCAGGGGAGAGAACACGATGCAGCCCATGCCCTGCTCCTCGAGATGGTCGAGCAGGTCCTCCTCGATCCAGCGGTTGAACAACGAGTAG
>JBBQUB010000091.1:0-10760 GCA_038212865.1 Actinomycetales bacterium | reverse complement strand
CCGAGATGAACCTCGGCCAGCTCGCCATGATGCTGCGCGCCAAGTACCTCGTGGATGTGCAGTCCTACACGCAGGTGCGCGGGCTGCCCTTCACCTCGATCGAGCTTGCGAGCGTCCTGACCAAGGCCACAGCCAACCTGAGCGGAGCCACCCGATGACCACCATTGATCTGGGTATGCCGGGTGCGGGCACCCTTGGTGTTCCTCACCTTCACGACGACGATCCGGCGCAGAACAAGAAGGACTTCTCCAGTGACATGGAGCCCCGCTGGTGTGCGGGTTGCGGTGACTACTCGATCCTCGCCGCGGTCCAGGGCTTCATGCCCGAGCTGGGGCTCAAGCGCGAGAACATCGTCTTCGTCTCCGGTATCGGATGCTCCTCGCGGTTCCCGTTCTACCTCGACACGTTCGGGATGCACTCGATCCACGGCCGGGCGCCCGCCATCGCGACCGGCCTGGCCACGGCACGACAGGACCTGTCCGTGTGGGTGGTCACCGGCGACGGTGACGCACTGTCCATCGGCGGCAACCACCTGATCCACGCCATGCGGCGCAACGTCAACCTCAAGATCTTGTTGTTCAACAACCGGATCTACGGCCTGACCAAGGGCCAGTACTCACCGACCTCCGAGTTCGGCAAGATCACCAAGTCGTCTCCGGTCGGCTCCGTCGACAGGCCGTTCAACCCCGTTTCGCTGGCCCTGGGCGCGGAGGCAACCTTCGTTGCCCGCACGATGGACACCGACCGCAAGCACCTCACTGGTGTTCTTCGTGCGGCTGCCGAGCATCGTGGCACCGCGCTGGTCGAGATCTACCAGAACTGCCCCATCTTCAACGATGGCGCCTATGAGCTGCTCAAGGACAAGGACGAGGCCGAAGCCCGGATCGTTCACCTCACTGACGGCGAGCCGGTGCGGGTGGGTGCCGACAAATTTGTGGCACGCGGCGACTCCGGCGAGCTGATGGTTGTTGCGGCCGAGGGGGCCGACATGTCACGTGTCGTCATCCACGACGCCGGCGCCGATGACCCGTCAACAGCGTTCCAGCTCTCGCGGCTCGACGACCCCTCGATGGCTCACGTCCCGATGGGCATCTTCCGCAACGTCTCGCGCCCGAGCTACGAGGACCTCGTGCATGCCCAGATCGACGAGGCTGTCACCACCGCCGGTGGCAAGGCAACCGACGCCGACCTGGCCACCCTTCTGCAGGGCAAGGACACCTGGACTGTCGCCGGTTGAGTGAACTTCGTCGGGCATCAGGGAGTGTCGGTTATGGCTGACACTCCCTGATCTATGACATTCACCGGTCCATGACGTCGACTGATCTCGGGGCCAGCCACGGACAGGACGCACGGCGCGGCACCGCATACGGCGCTATCGCCTATGCGCTCTGGGGCGCGTTCCCGCTGTACTTCCACCTGCTGTCACCAGCCGGCGCGTGGGAGATCCTGGCACATCGCATCCTGTGGGCCCTGCTGTTCTGCGGTGTAGTCCTTGTCGTCCGGCACGAGTTTGCCTGGTGCCGGTCGGTTTTCGGCAGCCCCCGGATGCTTGGGGCGGTCACGCTGGCCGGGCTGCTGATCGCCACCAACTGGGTCATCTACCTCGCGGCGGTGGTGGGGCACCATGTCATCGAAGCGTCCCTGGGCTACTTCCTCAACCCCATCGTGACCGTCGCGATCGGCGTGGTCGTCCTGCGCGAACAACTGCGCCGGCTCCAGTGGCTTGCGGTGGCGATCGGGCTCGCGGCAGGGGTCTACCTCACCATCGACCTCGGGCGCCCGCCGTGGATCGCCCTGAGCCTGGCGTTCTCGTTCGCCCTCTACGGCCTGATGAAGAAGCGCATGGGCACCACGCTCGACGCCCTCCACAGCCTGACCGCTGAGACGGCGGTGCTGGCCCCTGTCGCCATCGTCGTCCTCGTGTGGCTCGCCACCAGGGGCGAGACCACCTTCACGCTTGACTCTCCCTCTCACCCGCTGCTGTTGGCCTCAGCCGGAGTGGTGACTGCCGCCCCACTCTTGCTTTTCGGAGCGGCGGCGCGGCGGGTGCCACTCGTCACGATCGGCTTGCTGCAGTTCATCACTCCGGTCCTGCAGCTGATCTGCGGTGTCCTACTCCTGGGCGAGACCATGTCACCCAGCCGTTGGGTCGGCTTTGCCATCGTCTGGATTGCCCTGCTGGTGTTGACCTTTGACGCTGTCCATTCTGTTCGCACGCGTCGTCGGCTGGCCGAGGCGGCAGAGAATGCCGCATTCTGAGCCCGAACGGACCTCGGGCCGGCACTAGCCGACGCGGTTGACGACGCTTTCGGCCAGCGCCGACAAGGCAGTCATGGCGTCGTGAGCAGCTGAGCCGGCCGCAAGCTCCACGGCAAGGGGAGCCAGCAGGTCCTGTGCCTCACGGGCCACGGCGTTCGTGCGCTCGCGGGCCTCACCCATGGCTGGGTGGGCTCGGAGCAGTGCGAGCGCCTCACGGTGAAGCACGTCGTCACGCAGGTCGGAGCCCAGCAGGACCAGAAGGTGGTCGTCGACAGGATCGGTCGACTGGCGGGCCAGCAGCACAGGCAGGGTCGCGACCCCCTCGCGCAGGTCCGTGCCGGGCGTCTTGCCGGACTCCCCCAGCACGGACGAGATGTCGAGCAGGTCGTCGGCAAGCTGGAAGGCGATACCGAGCCGCTCGCCATAGCTGCGCATGATGTCGATGGTCTGGGACGGGCAGCCGCTGAACATCGCGCCGTAACGTGCAGCGGTCGCGATGAGCACACCAGTCTTGTCCGCGAGGACGTCCAGGTAGTAGTCGATCGGGTCGACACCAGCAGGCACCGGGCGATCATCGCGGATCTGCCCCGAACACAGCCGCACGAACGTCTGCGCCTGAATCTTGACTGCCTCTGCCCCCAACCCCGCGACAAGCTCGGAGGCCTTGCCGAAGAGCAGGTCGCCGATCAGGATGGCGCTGGAGTTGCCGTATGCCGTGTTGGCACTGACCACTCCCCGTCGCAGGTCAGCCTCGTCCATCACGTCGTCGTGGTACAGCGAGGCGAGGTGGGTCAGCTCGACGCCAGTAGCCGCAGCAACCACGTCGTCGTTGATCCCGCTGCCGAGCTCGGCAGCAAGCAACGTGAGCAGTGGCCGGAAACGCTTGCCTCCTGCTTCGGACAAGTGCGCCGAAGCACGGGCGATGAACGGGTCCTCATGGTCAACAACGCTGCGCAAGAGCGCATCGACTGCCACCAGCCCGTGCTCCAGCCGAGTTGCCAGCTCCGATGAATTGGTGGGCAGAGCCAGAGCCGGTGACTCCGGCGTCATCGCAGGAACAACGACGAACGCGCCGCGAGGTCCAGCAACGGAGAGGGCAACACACCGAGTACCAGGGTCACGAGCACACCGATCGTGACGGCCAGGGTGGTCACGATGGAGGGCGAAACCACCCGCACCGAGTCACCGGCCGGCTCGGAGAAGTACATCAGCACGATGATCCGGACATAGACGAAGGCGGCGATCGCACTGGACAGGACTCCGATGACGGCCAGGACCGTCGCGCCGTGACCGATTGCCGCCGCAAACACGGCAAACTTCGCCGTGAAACCTGAGGTCAGCGGGATACCGGCGAAAGCCAGCAGCAAGAAGCCGAAGATCCCAGCGACCACGGGGTGGTTCTTGCCCAGCCCGGCCCACTGGGACAGATGGGTGGCTTCCGAGCCCCCGTCACGGACCATCGACACGACCGCGAAGGCGGCGATGATGCTGAATCCGTAGGCCACGACGTAGAACAGCACCGAGGAGATGCCGGCCCTGTCGAAGGCCAGCAGACCGGTCAACACGAACCCGGCGTGCGCTATCGACGAGTAGGCCAGCAGTCGCTTGACGTCGGTCTGGGTCACGGCAAAAACCGCACCCCCGACCATCGTCAGGATAGCGACGGCCCATAGCCCGGGCGCCCAGTCCCAGCGACTGTCTGCGACGCCGACGTAGATGAAACGCAGGATCGCACCGAACGCGGCAACCTTGGTACAGGCGGCCATGAAGCCCGTGACCGGGGTGGGCGCGCCCTGATAGACGTCAGGGGTCCACGAGTGGAACGGCACCGCGCCGATCTTGAAGAGCAGCCCGACCATGACAAACAGCACGCCAGGGACCAAAAGCCCGTCCATGCCCGACTGCGTCCCGATGGCCTTGGCGATGACGCCCAGGTCCAGGGAGCCGGCGTATCCGAACAGCAGGGCCGAACCGAACAGGAAGAACGCCGATGAGAAGGCTCCCAGCAGGAAGTACTTCATCGACGCTTCCTGGGACAGCAGCCTGCGACGACGAGCAAGCCCGGAGAGGATATAGAGCGGCAGCGAGAGGACCTCGAGGGCGACGAACATGGTCAACAGGTCACCCGCGGCGGGGAACAACAACATGCCGCCGACCGCGAACAACGTCAGTGGGAAGACCTCGGTCGTGGTCGCTCCGGCGCGCACCGCGGCCGCCTCTTGAGGTGAACCGGGAGCCGCAGCACCCTGAGCCGTGAACGCGTCCGCGCCAAGACCGTCGAATCGCTCGGCCATGGCGAGCACGCTGAGCACCGACAGGGCCAGGATCGTGCCCTGGAGGAACAACGCCGGTCCGTCGATGACAACAGCGCCAGCGAGCGTGCTGCCCTGATGATCCCGGCCAAGAACGACCGCGACCAGTGCGGCAACCAGGCCCACGAGCGCGACGCCCACCTGGGCGGCGTAGCGAGCGGCCCGAGGGGCGAACGCCTCCACCAGAACGCCGAGCATGGCCGTCCCGAAGACGATCAACATCGGCAGGACCGCGCCGTAGTTGATCTTGGTGGCGACGAACTCCGTTGCCAGTCCGGGCAATGAGGCGATCACTTGACAGCTCCTTCAGCGGCCGCCGGGTGCGTGGCCGGTGGATCGGTGACGCCGACATACTGCAAAGTTCGTTCGACGGCGGGGTTGATCACGTCGAGCATCGGCTTGGGATAGAAGCCCAGGACGATGAACGCGGCGATCAACGGCGCGACGACCCACTTCTCGCGGTGGGTCAGATCGGGCGTGCCGGCTGCCGACTCGGGCTTGGGTCCCGTCATCATCCGCTGATACATGAGCAGGATGTAGAGCGCCGCCAGGATGATGCCGGCACTGGCGATGACCGCAGCAACCCGGTAGCGCTGGAACGTGCCCACCAGGACGAGGAACTCGGAGATGAAGGAGTTCAGGCCGGGCAGCGCCAAACCGGAAAGACCGGAGATCAGGAAGACGCCAGCCAGGACCGGGGTCACCCGCTGCCAACCGCCGAAATCCGGTATCCGTTTGCTGCCGCGACGGTGGATGAGCATGGCCGCCACCAGGAACAGCGCAGCGGTCGTGAACCCGTGGTTGACCATGTAGAGCGCTGAGCCGGCAGTACCGACCGAGGTCATCGCGAAGATGCCGAGCACGATGAAGCCGAAGTGGCTGATCGAGGTGTAGGCGATCAGCCGCATGATGTCGGTCTGACCGATGGCCAACAACGCGCCATAGAGAACCGAGACGACCGCGAGCACGATGACCACGGGAGTGGCCCACTTGGCGGCTTCGGGGAACATCTGCAGGCAGAAACGAATCATCCCGTAGGTGCCGACCTTGTCGAGAACACCGACCAGCAGGACGGCCGTGGCCGGCCTGGCCTCGGTGGCCGCATCCGGCAGCCAGGTGTGGACCGGCCACATCGGCGCCTTGACGGCGAAGGCGAAGAAGAAACCGAGGAACATCAGACGGCCGGCGGTCTGGTCGAGCTCGAGGCCGGTCAGCTTCTCGACGAGGAACCCGTCGGCGCCACCGGGACCGTACTGGTAGAGGGCAATCACGGCCACCAGCATGACCAGGCCACCGAGCAGGGAGTAGAGCAGGAACTTGACCGCGGCGTACTGCCGGCGCGGACCACCATAGGAGCCGATCAGGAAGTAGACCGGGATCAGCATCGCCTCGAAGAAGACGTAGAACAAGAACACGTCGGTCGCAGCGAAGACGCCGATCATGAAGGTCTCGAGGTCCAGCATGAGGGCGTAGTAGGTCTGTTGGCGCCTGCCGACCTCTGGCACGTCATGACAGGCGGCAAGGACGCAGACAGGAACCAGGATCGCCGCCATCACGATCAGGACGAGCGCGATGCCGTCCACACCACGGGCGTAGCTCACGCCGAACTGTTCGATCCAGGGGTGGCGTTCCTCGAGCTGGAACTGCTGGCCGGAGTTCGTCGTGAACTGCAGCGCGGCGGCCAGGGTGAACAGCAGCGCGACCACAGAGAACCCGAGCGCGATCTGTTTGGCCCGGTCAGCCAGGCTCGCCGGCAGGAACGCGACGACGAGTGCGCCCACCAGCGGAATCAGGCCGATCGTGCTCAGCCACGGAAAGTTGGACATCACTGCACCACCAACACGGCACCGAGGATGACGACGATGCCAGCGAGCATCGTCAGGGCGTACGAACGTACGAAGCCATTCTGAATTCGGCGCAGGCGCGCCGAGGAACCACCCACGAAGGCGGCCAGACTGCCGACCGCTCCGTCAATACCCTTGTTGTCGAAAAAGACCAGCGCGCGGGTCAGGTGCAAGCCTGGCCGCATCAGCACGGCCTCGTTGACGTCGTCCTGATAGAGGTCCCTGCGCGCAGCACGGGTCAGCAGCGACCCCACCGGGGCAACCACTGGAACCTCGTCCCGCCAGTAGCGCATCCAGGCCAGACCCAGACCCGCCGCGACAACGAGCAGCGTCAGGGTCGTGAGCACCGGGACGGCGATCACCGGGATCTCTCCTTCGGGGTGCGTCCCGACGACCGGCTCGAGCCAGTGCTGGATGGCACCGGTCGGGCCAAGGATCAGACCCAGGAAGGCCGAACCCGCTGCGAGGATGATCATCGGGAAGGTCATCGTCCTGGGCGACTCATGTGGGTGGGCTTCCTTGGGCCAGCGCTTCCTGCCCTGGAAGGTCATGAAGAAAAGACGCGACATGTAGAACGCGGTGACGCCCGCGCCGAGCAGGGCGGCGGAGCCGAAGATCCACGGCCGCCAGCCCTCGCCGATGAACGCGGCCTCGATGATCTTGTCCTTGGACCAGAAACCGGAGAAGGGCGGCACGCCCAGGATGGCCAGCCAGCCCAGGCCGAAGGTGATCCACGTGATTTTCATGGCCCCGGACAGGTGGCCGAACCTGCGCATGTCGGTCTGGTCGTCCATACCGTGCATGACCGAGCCGGCGCCAAGGAACATCCCGGCCTTGAAGAACCCGTGGTTGAGCAGGTGGAAGATCGCGAAGGCATAGCCGACCGGACCCAGACCGGCGGCAAGCATCATGTAGCCGATCTGGCTCATCGTCGAAGCCGCCAGGGCCTTCTTGATGTCATCCTTGGCCGAGCCGACGATCGCCCCGAACATCAACGTGATCGCTCCGACGATGACCACGAAGGTCTGTGCGGTCGGCGAGGCGTCGAAGATCACGTGGCTACGCACGATGAGGTAGACGCCGGCGGTGACCATCGTGGCAGCGTGTATCAGCGCCGAAACGGGTGTAGGACCTGCCATCGCGTCGCCGAGCCAGCTCTGCAGCGGAAACTGCGCCGACTTGCCGCAGGCTCCGAGCAGCAGCAGCAGGCCGATCGCCGTGAGAGAGCCCTTGTTGGCTCCCGCGACCCCTGCGTTGACACCAACGAAGCTGACGGTGCCGAAGGTGACAAACATGAGCATGACCGCCACGGAGACGCCGAAGTCACCGACCCGGTTGGCCACGAACGCCTTGTTGGCCGCGGCAGCGTTGGCCGGGCTGTGGTTCCAGAAACCGATGAGCAGGTATGACGCCAGGCCCACACCCTCCCAGCCGACATAGAGCAGGAGGTAGGAGTCGGCGAGGACCAGCAGCAGCATGGCGGCAACGAAGAAGTTGAGATAGGCGAAGAAGCGGCGCTTGTCGGGGTCATGCTCCATGTAGCCCAGGGAGTAGACCAGGATCAGCGAGCCAACGAAGGTGACCAGCAGCACGAAGGCCATGGACAGCGGGTCAATCAGCATGCCGGCGTCGACCTGGAAGCTCCCGGCGGGTACCCACGAGAACAGGTGCAGCGACTGGGCACGCTGCTCACCGGAGCGGCCGAGCATCGAGAAGAAGATCACCGCCCCTACGGCGAACGTGGCCCATGAGAGCCCGGTTGCCAGGGCCGGACCGAAGCGGTTGGTGCGTCGCCCACCCAACAACAGGATCGCCGCGCCCAGGAGCGGGAGGGCGACCAGGAGCCAGGCCAGTGAGGTGACCCCCGAGGCAGGTCGAACAGCGTCAGTGACTGCCGGCTGCAGCTGCCCCAGGTGAGCAGCAGAAAGTTGCACCAGATGCATGTTGTGCCCCTTACAGCTTCAGCAAGTTGGCGGCGTCGACCGACGCCGACCGGCGGGCGCGGAAGATCGCCATGATGATGGCGAGCCCGACCACGACCTCGGCAGCAGCAACGACCATGACGAACAGCGCGATGACCTGACCGTCCAGCGAGCCGCGCATGCGGGCGAAGGTCACGAACACCAGGTTGGTCGCGTTCAGCATCAGCTCGACGCCCATGAAGACCACGATGGCGTTACGACGCACCAGCACCGTGGCAGCCCCGATCACGAACAGCAACGTCGACAGGTAGATGTAGTTGATCAGGTTCATCGGTTGGTCCCCTCCTCGATCTCGCGCTCGATGGCCTTCTCGGCGTCGACGAAGTCCTGGGGGGTGGTGACCTGATCGCGCGACGTGAGCACCCGCGATACGGACAGCTCGCTCGGGGAGCCGTCAGGCAACAGGGCCGGGGTGTCGACCGCGTTGCGGCGGGCATAGACACCCGGCGCGGGCATACCTGCAACGTGCTTGCCCTCACGGAAGCGTCGCTCTGACCATTGACGCTGGGTGGGGCGCGGGGTGAGGCGTTCGCGGTGCGCCAGCACCATGGCGCCCAGGGCTGCGGTGATGAGCAGCGCGCTGGTGACCTCAAAGACCCAGACGTACTTGCCAAAGATCAGGTTGGCCACGCCGGTGATGTTTCCATCGGCATTGGCCGCCTCCAGACCGACGGGGCTGGCGAACGTCACCGATCCGATCGCCACCAGGAGCAAGATCCCCAAGCCCACAGCCAGTAGGAAACCGACGACCTTCTGTCCCTTGATCGTCTCGACCAGGGAGTCCGAGGAGTCGACGCCGACCAGCATCAGCACGAAGAGGAACAACATCATGACCGCGCCGGTATAGACGAAGATCTGCACGATCCCGAGGAAGTCAGCATTCTGGGCGATGTAGAAGACACCCAGGTTGATCATGACCAGCGCCGTGCCCAGCGCCGCGTGCACTGCCTTCCTGGCAAAGATCAGGCCAAGAGCCCCGAGCACGCTGATCGGGGCAAGCACCCAGAACAGGACTGCTTCGCCACCGCTGGTCATCGGTCTTCCCCCTTGGTCGGCGGAACAGCCGACGACGTGGTTGACGCGGCCGCCGACGCAGCGCTCGAGGCGAGATCGGCCTCGCGGGCATCGGCCCACGCATGCTGCTCGGGCGTGGCCTTGGCCACCTTGCCCTGGTAGTAGTCGCGTTCCTCCAGACCGGCCACCATCGGGTGCGGCGTGGCCACCATCCCTTCCTGGATGGGGGCCAGCAACTGGCCCTTCTCGTAGATCAGCTTGCCGCGATCGTCAGAGACCATCTCGTAGAAGTTGGTCATCGTGAGCGCGCGCGTGGGGCAGGCCTCGATGCAGAGTCCGCAGAAGATGCAGCGCAGGTAGTTGATCTGGTAGACCCGCCCATAACGCTCACCGGGTGAGAACCGGCCCCCGCCGCCCGGGCTGTCGTCATTGTCGGCGCCCTCGACGTAGATGGCGTCGGCCGGACAGGCCCACGCGCACAGCTCGCAGCCGACGCACCTCTCCAGGCCGTCCGGGTGCCGGTTGAGCTGGTGGCGACCGTGGAAGCGGGGTTGGGTCGGGCGCTTGACCTCGGGGTACTCCTCGGTCTCGAGCTTGCGGAACATCGTCGAGAACGTGACACCGAAACCGGCGACGGGTGCGAACAGCTCCGAAAGAAAACTCGCCTTCTTCTGCTCGTCAGCCACGAGTGGCCTCCTGATCGCTCAGTTCTGGGTTGCCTTGAACACTCGGTTCCCGCAGTCGCTGGCCGGGCAGTGGCGGAACCGGGTAACCGCCCGCGAACGGGTCGATCTCCTCAGGGCGCTCGAGCGGGACAGCGGCTGCGGCGCGCTTGCCGTCCCAGACCCAGGCGACGGCAAGGGCCAGGGATGCGATCACCCCCACCACGATGACGGTCGCCGTCCGGGTGTTCTCACCGAAGAAGGCCAGCTGGGCACCGCGGATGAAAGCCACGGAGACGACCCAGAGCATGGTCACCGGGATCAGGAACTTCCAGCCGAAACGCATGAACTGGTCGTAGCGGACCCGCGGCAACGAGCCACGCAGCCAGACGAAGAAGAACATGAACAGCCACAGCTTGATGACGAACCAGAGCAGGCCCCACCAGCCCTGGTTGAACATCCCCTCGTTGATCGCGGCGATCCCGGGAGGCGCCTGCCAGCCGCCCAGGAACAAGGTGGTCGCGAGCGCGGAGACGGTGAACATGGTGACGTACTCACCGAGGAAGCCGAGCTGCGCCCCCCGGATGACGGCAACGGCCACGACCCAGGCGAGCGTGATCGGGATGAGGAACTTCCACCCGAACCGCATGAACTGGTCGTATCGCGTTCGCGGCAGCGAGCCACGCA
>JBBQUB010000090.1:0-10787 GCA_038212865.1 Actinomycetales bacterium | reverse complement strand
TGCACGCTGCTTTTGTGGTGGTGGTGGCGCCACCGGGTGTGGTCTGGGGAGGGTTATGTTGTTCTCGCGCCCGGCTGTCTCGCGGGTGAGGCCCAGCCGGGGTGGGGTCGGCGCCGCCCCGCGGCCGTTCTGTGAGCGCGGCTGATAGCCACCGACATGACCATCGGTCCAGTCGTTCATGAACGAGGCGTTCTGGAAGTTCTCGGGACGAGTGCTCGCAGCCAGGTGGCTGACTGCGGCGCTGACCACGTCACCACCCCAGGTGTCCTCCATCGAGATCATCATGTCGAGGTCCTGCATCAGGTCCCTCATGCGCGCGGCCTGGGTCAGGCCTCCGACCCGGCTGATCTTGATGTTGATCGAGACGGCACCGGCGTCGTACTTGGCGCGGAACACGTCCTTGGAAGTCAGGATCGACTCGTCGAGCACAAGGGGCAGCGACGAGTGACGGGTGGCGAAGATGCAGTCGTCCGTATCGCGGCAGGGCTGCTCGACGAAGATGGGCAGGTCGGCCATCTCTCGGAGTGCAATCTGGGCCGCTCGCAGGTTCCAGCCGCCGTTAGCGTCGGCCACCACGAGCGTGTCCGATGCTGCCGCGTCGACGACGGTCTTGGTGCGCATGGCGTCATCGAACGGGTCGTTTCCCACCTTGAGCTGGAACCGTTTGATCCCGGCTGCCTCGCGCCGCACCACGAACTCGGCCATCGCCTCCGGGGCCGCCAGCGGGACGGCTTCGTAGAGCGGGAAGTCCTCCTGCAGGACGCCGCCGAGCAGGGCCGAGATCGGCAACCCCGCGGCCTGGCCGAGCAGGTCCCAGCAGGCGACGTCGATGGCTGCCTTGGCGTAGTCGCCACCCAGAAGGACAGCATCGAGGGCGCGGCGGATGCCACTGACGTTGGTCGGGTCCTGACCGATCAGTGCCGGCGCCAGCGTGCTCAGCGCCGCGCGTACCTCGGCCCAGTGCGTCGGCAGGTAGCGGTTTCCAAGCGGGGTGATCTCACCCCAGCCCACCAACCCGTCGTCGGTGCGCAGACGCACCAGGGTGCCGATTTCGGAGGTGGCGGCGCGGTTTCCCGACATGACGTACTCACCATGCGCGTAGTGCAGTTCGTAACCGAAACAGTCGACGGCGTCGATCTTCATGCTCAAGCTTCCCTTCGTATGCTGCAGCCGGACTTCGCCTTCAGCACGCCTTTGCGCGGCGCCGTCAGGCGCCTAGGTAGGCGTCGATGATGCGCGGATCGGCGATGAGCTCAGTTGCCCGCCCCTCAATGGTGGTCACCCCGCCGTCGATCACATAGGCGCGGTCGGTCACCCTCAACGCAGCGCGCGCGTTCTGCTCCACTAACAGAACGGTGGTGCCCTGATCCCGGATCGCACTGATGACCTGCATCACCTGCGCGACAATCAGAGGCGCCAGCCCCATCGAGGGTTCATCGAGCATCAGCATCTTGGGCCCGGCAACCAGTCCTCGACCGATGGCGAGCATCTGCTGCTCGCCGCCAGAGAGGGTTCCGCCCTGCTGCATCCTGCGCTCGGCCAGAAGAGGAAGCAGCTCATACACCTGTTCCATTCTTTCGCTCACCACGGAACGGTCCTTGGTCAGGTAACCGCCCAGCTGAAGATTCTCCTGGACGGTGAGCGTGCTGAAGATGCGGCGACCCTCGGGCACGTGGATCAAACCTGCGCCCACAACGTCCCACGGGTGCGCCTTGGAGATGTCGGCCCCGTTGAACGTCACCGTGCCTGAATGCGACTTGACCAGCGCGGATGCCGTGGACAGCGTGGTCGTCTTGCCGGCGCCGTTGTTGCCCAGCAGAGCGACGATCTCGCCCTCAGCGACCGTCAGGCTGATGCCGCAGAGCGCCTGAACCTTGCCGTAGAACACCTGGACGTTGTCGAACTCAAGCATTGCCATTGCCGTGCACCCCCTGATCGTCCTTGCCGAGGTAGGCCTCGATCACGGCGGGGTCCGCCTTGACCTCGGCCGGCGTCCCCACCGCGATCTCCCGACCGAAGTTCATCACGATGATCCGTTCGGACAGCTCCATCACCAGGCCCATGTCGTGCTCGATCAGCACGATCGCGGTCCCCAGGTCGCGGATGCGGCGACACAGCGCGAGCAGCAGCTGCTTCTCCGAGTGGTTGAGCCCGGCCGCTGGCTCATCGAGGAGCAGAAGCTCCGCCTTACGCGCCAGGGCTCTGGCAATCTCGACCCGTTTCTGCTGCCCGTATGACAGGTTCCGAACCGGGACTCCGCGATCGCCTTTGAAGCCAACGAAGTCGAGCCAGTGGTGCGCCTCGTCGGTGTACATCGCTTCGCTGCGCTTGAACCGCGGAGTGTGGAAGATCGCGTCGGCCCAGTTCTGCC
Source organism: Actinomycetales bacterium (assembly GCA_038212865.1). GTDB lineage: Bacteria > Actinomycetota > Actinomycetes > Actinomycetales > Dermatophilaceae > UBA4719. The sequence continues at coordinate 8,416 of JBBQUB010000090.1, read as the reverse complement.
CGCCATACAGGTGCATCCCTGCGCGCACATTGTCGAGCACTGTCAGGTCCGGGAACAGCCGCAGGTTCTGGAAGGTGCGCGACACCCCGGCCGCGGCAATATCCGCCGGTCGTTTACCGGTCGTGTCGATCCCGTTCAAGAAGACGGAGCCCGCGGTCGGCTTGTAGAAACCGGTGATGCAGTTGAACGCCGACGTCTTACCCGCTCCGTTCGGGCCGATCACCGCGATGATTTCCCGCTTGTGGGCGGAAAAACTCAACCCGTCAACCGCTGTCACGCCGCCGAAGGCAATGTGGAGATCCCTGACCTCAAGTATCGCGGTCATCGACTCTCCTCCTTTGCGGCTGCTACCTGATCGGCGCCGCTACTCGCACGCTCCCGTTCGTGCCCGCGGGCCGGCCAGAAGCCTTGGGGGCGGAACACCATGACGATCACGAGCAGCAGCCCGAAAGCCAGGTAACGCTGTGAGGAGAGGTCCCGCAGGACCTCGGGCAGCAGGCTGATGACAAGGGCACCGATCACGACACCGCGCATGTTGCCCATCCCGCCGAGCACCACCGCCATCAGCACCAACGCCGACTGGAGGAAGATGAAGCTCTGCGGCGACACGGCGGTCAGGTGCGCGGCAAAGAGCACTCCGCCGAACCCTCCCCAGATCGCGCCGAAGATGTAGGCAAGCAGCTTCACCTTGTAGGTGTGGATGCCCATCGCTTCCGCGGCGTCCTCGTCCTCGCGTACAAAACGCCAGGCCCGGCCCAACCGGGACTTCCCAAGGCGCGCCGAGGCGAGCACGAACGCAGCAACCGTCAGCACAGTGGCGTAGTAGAGCACCACCGGCTCTTGCAGCTTGAAGTCGCCAATCTCGAGCAACCCGGGGATGCCGAAGATGCCGGAGGGCCCCCCGGTAACGCTCAGGTTGTTGGCCGTGATGCGCGTGATCTCGCCGAAACCCAAAGTGACGATCGCCAAATAGTCACTGCGCAGCCGCAGCGTCGGTGCGCCGATGATCAACCCGGCCAGAATCGTCATCACCAACACTGCGGGAAGGGTGAAGAGCAGCGGCATATCAAAGCTCTTGGAGATGATGCCTGCTGTATAGGCACCGACCGCCATGAACGCGATATACCCGAGATCGAGCAGGCCGCAGTACCCCACCACGATGTTGAGCCCAGACGCAAGCATCACGAAGATCGCCGCTGTCGTCATCACGTTGATTGCATAGGGCGACGCCGTGACAAAGGGGGCGGACAGAGCGGCGGTGAGGGCGACCCAGCCGAGCTGCTTGCTTTCAAGGAGGCGCGAGAGCAGCGTCTTTGGCGGACCGATTCTGCGCGGCGCCAAAGTGCTGTCGACGTTTTCACTCATCTACATACGCTCCGTTACTCGCTCGCCGAGAATCCCGGTGGGACGCAGCGTGAGGAAGAGGATCAGCACCGAGAACGCGAAGACGTCACGCCACTGTCCGCCGAACCACTCCGTGCCGAACGCCTCGACAAACCCCAGGACGAGACCACCCAGCATCGCGCCTTTGATGTTGCCGATTCCGCCGATGACCGCGGCGGTGAAGGCCTTCAGGCCAATGATGAACCCCATCAGAAAGTCAATCTTGCCGTAGTAGGCGCCAGCCATCACACCGGCGGCGCCGGCGAGGGCGGAGCCGATGAAGAAGGTTCTGGTGATGACCGCATTGACGTTGATGCCCATCAGCAATGAGCCAGTCATGTCCAGGGCGATCGACCGCATCGCGCGCCCCGTGGAGGTCTTCTGGATGTAGGTGTTCAACGCGACCATGAGGATTGCAGCGATCAGCATGAGGACGATCTGCGGTAAGGACACCCTCGCTCCCAGCACGTCGAACACGCCGCCTTCCAACCGCACCGGGAAGGCGCGGGGGTTCGGGCCGGCGATGGCAGCGACTCCGTACTCGAGCGAAAACGACACACCTACGGCAGTAATCAGCACCGCCAGGCGAGGTGCGCCGCGCAACGGTCGGTAGGCGAGCCGTTCGATGATGACACCAGCGGTACCGGTAAGAAGCATGCTCACCAGCAGTACGACGAGCAACGCACCAAGGGAGAGCGAGGCCGGGAGACCTCCCAGCGAGGTGAGCAGGGCGAAACCGATGAAGGCACCGAGCATGTAGATGTCGCCATGGGCGAAGTTCAACAGCTTGATGATGCCGTAGACCATGCTGTAGCCCAGCGCGATCAAGGCATAGAACGAGCCGACGAACAGCCCGTCCCAAATGAGTTGAGTCATGGGAACCTGCTTCGTTCAGCGAAGACGACGGATGCCGCGGGCACTCCCACGGCATCCGTCATTCGTCGGTCAGGACAAGGTGTTGTCGAGCGTGAACTTGCCATCCTTGATCACCAGGATGAGGAAACCGCCGCTGGACAGAGTGTGCTCCGGGGTGAACTTCAGCGGGCCGGAGAACATGGTGAACCCGTCTATGGCCTCCAACGCCTTGATGACGTCGACGCCTTTGGTGCTGCCGGCGTCGCCGATTGCCTTGGCCGCAAGGCGGACGGCGTCATACGACTGGGTCGAGTAAGGGCCGGCGTCCGAATTGAACTTCGCCTTGTAGTCGGCGATCCACTTCTCTGCACCCTTTAGGGTGTCGGGCGTCTGGGTCATCGTCGCGTACACGCCCTCCCCACCGATCCCAGCGATCTTTGCCAGTGAGGGATCCACACTGCCGTCGGCGACCATCACCTTGCCGGTAAAGCCAGCCTTCTTGAGCTGGTTGATGATCAAGCCACCCTCCTGGTAGTACCCGGTCCAGTACACCAGGGCAGGCTTCTTGGCCATGATGTTGCGCACCACCGCCGAGTAGTCACTTTCACCCGCGGTCACCGAGGTTTTCAGGAGAACTGTGACACCGCCATCCTTCTCGATCTGGGCCGCCGTCTCGGTGGTGATGTCCTTCGAGTAGCTCGTGTTGTCATCGACCAGCGCAACCGTGGCAAGGCCCGCCTTCTTCATAAAGGCGAGCGCCGTCGTCGACTGCTGCTTGCCGGTGCCGTTGATCATGAAGACGTTGGCGAGGCCCTGCGCGACCAGCTCCTGCGAGTTCGCCGCAGGGATGATCATCGGAACGTTGGACTTCTGGAAGATCGGCAGCGTCGGCAACGTGGCTCCCGAGCAGTAGCCGCCCACTGAGACGACCGCACCGGCCGAGACCACCTTGTTGGCGCTCGCGACCGCCTGCTGCGCGTCGCAGGCTTCGTCCTCGACGAGAAGCTCGAGCTTGCGGCCGCCCAGGATGCCGCCAGCCTTGTTGATCTCGTCGACGGCCAGCTGGGCGCCGTTCTTCATGTATGCGCCGGTGGGGGCGCTGCTCCCCGAGATGGGCACCACCATGCCGAGCTTGATGGGACCGGACGCGCTTGCCGTCCCCTCGTCGCCACTGCCGAGCACCCCGCCACTGCATCCAGTGGTCGTGACGAGAACCGCCGAGGCGATGCTCAGCAGAATCGTGTTACGCGTTCCGAATTTCATTGTCTGGCTCTCCTTTGATGGTGACAACCGGGTACTTCAAAGTTCGTGGTGGCGCGACTGCATCGCTGGAGTCGGGCGGGTACAGATGACATGTCACAGAGCCGGACCGTGCGCCTCCACGTTGCCGGCCCACCAGCCGACAACGTGACCCAGGTGGAGAATGACGAGCTCCTCAAGTGCCGCGGCGTCCCCGCGCTCGAGCAGATCCAGCATGAGGTGGTGTTCGCGGGCGGACTCCGGGAGCTCGTCGCTCTTGGTCATCCGGGCCAGGTTGACCATGCGGGTCTGCAGGCGGAGCTCACGGACCATCTCCACGAGCCGCACGTTTCCGTAGAGGCTGAGCAGCCCCAGATGGAAGTCCCGGTCGGACTCGATGAAGGCGGTGAGGTCGGCGCTGTCGGCGTACTCGGCGATCTGTTTGGCAATCGCGCGCCACTGCGGCATGGTTTCCATCGGGAAGCGAGCGGCGAGCGATCGCATCGCAGGCGCCTCGATCAGCTGGCGCAGCTCGACGATCTCGCGAAGATCCTGTTCGCTCACCTCGGTCACGCGGAATCCCTTGTTGCGAACAGAAGCCACGAAGCCGCGCTGCTCGAGATCCAGCATCGCCTCACGGACCGGGGTCGCAGACACGTCAAACTGGGTCGCGAGCGTGGGAACCGACACGAGCGTTCCCGGGGCAAGCTCACCGGAGATGATCGCGGCGGACAATGACTTGCCGATCCGATCCCGCAGGCTCGCGACCTGCTCAACCTTCCGGATTGCCGGCAGGCTCATGGTTTCCTCACCCAACACCCAATCGTTGATCCCTTGACCTGTGTTGAGGCGGTACCCTACACGCTTACTAGCATGATGGTATGTGCCACATTATGAGACCCGTTCGGACCCTGGACTACCACACGGCCGGTGAGCCCTTCCGCGTAGTCGTCGACGGTGCTCCCGAGATCGCAGGCAAGACGGTTGCCGAGCGCCGCATCCAGGCACAGAACTCCCCCGGGATCGACGCGTACAGGGCGTTGCTCTGCCGGGAACCGCGCGGGCACGCCGACATGTACGGCTGCTTCATTGTGCCGCCCGACGACCATCTCGCGGACTTCGGCGCACTGTTCTGGCACAACGACGGTTACTCCACCGCCTGTGGCCACGGCACCATCGCCCTGGGCGTCTGGGCCGTGCAAACCGGTCGGGTTGACGCCGCACTCGATGGCGTCACCCCGGTCACCATCGACGTCCCCTCGGGACGGGTGGTCGCCCACGTCAGGCAGGATGCGGGCACGGTGACCGGCGTGGTCTTCGAAAACGTAGCGTCCTATCCGGTCGCCCGATCCGTCCCGGTGGATACTTCGGTCGGCCGAGTCTTTGTCGACCTTGCCTTTGGCGGGGCGCTGTACGCCTGCCTCGAAGCCTCACAGCTCGGACTGGAAGTGACGCCGGAACACTGTGCGCAGCTGACCAAGATCGGGCGCGAAGTCAAGTGGGCGCTCAATGACAGCGAGCTGGCGCGCCATCGAGATGACGACCGGTTGAGCGGTGTCTATGGCACGATCATCTTTGATGATCTCGGCGACCTGCCGAATGGGCCCCACCAACGCAACGTCACCGTTTTCGCCGACGGCCGGGTGGATCGCTCCCCCTGCGGGTCCGGCACTGCGGCTCGGCTTGCGCTGCTCGCCGATTCTGGCCGACTCGGCCCCAACCACGTGCTGACCCACGACTCGATCATCGGGACTCGGTTCATTGGTCGAGCCCGCGAGGTTTCAGACGGAGACGGCCGGCGCGCGATCATCCCGGAGGTGGAGGGCATGGCATACAAGACCGGTGAACACACCTTTGCCCTCGAAGCGGCCGACCCGCTGGACACCGGTTTCCTGCTGCGATGAATGGGTCCGCACCGCCGCCCTGGATCTCGGCCGACGAGGTGTTCACCCGCGTCAGCTACGGTTCGGCCATTCGCGCGGTACAACGCAGTCTGAGGGCCGGGTTCGACCCTGCCCACGACTTCAGCCGCAGCATCCTTGATATCGCCCATGGACAGCTGCTACTCATGCCTGCTCAGTCGCCCGATTTCGTCGGAGTCAAAGTCGCGACGGTGACACCGGGAAACCCAGCGATAGGAAAGGAGAGAATCCAGGGGTGTTACCTGTTGATGGATGCAGCCACCCTCAGCCCGATCGCTCTCATCGACGGCACCGCGCTCACGACCCTGCGCACCCCGGCGATCTCCGCGGCAGCCGCCGACCACCTCGCCCCCGCCGAGGTCGATCATCTGGTGGTGTTCGGGTCCGGGCCACAGGCATGGGGGCATATCGAGGCGATGCGGGCCGTCCGGAGGGTCGGCAGGGTCACGATCGTCGCAAGGGACATCGGCCGCGCAGACGCACTCGCCTCCCGGGTGAAGGCAACAGGGCTGAACGCCCGGGTCGGGCGCGCCGACGATGTACGCGACGCCCAGCTGATCGTCTGCGCCACGACCGCACGGACCCCGCTGTTCGATGGCCGCCTGGTGCCGAACGACTCCTGCTCGGTTGCCGTAGGGTCACATGAGGCTCACGCGCGGGAGCTCGATTCCGCACTGATGAAGCGGGCTCAGCTCGTCGTGGAGGACACCACCGTCGCGCTACAGGAGGCCGGCGACCTACTCATCCCCATTGGGGAGGGCGTGATCGACCCTGCCTCGCTCGTCCCGATGCGCGACATCATCATGGGTTCATCGGCTGTGGACCAAGGGCGGCCACGCGTCTTCAAGAGCACCGGTATGTCGTGGGAAGACCTCGTCATCGCCGCCGAGGTATACCGCGCCAGTTGACCGGCGAGGCTACCGTCTGTCATTAGCCCTTCAGCTCCACGTTGTCCTTGCGGCTCTTGACCAAGCTCGCGATGGTCGTGATCGCCAGGATCGCGATGATGACCGTCAGCGACTGACCGATCGAGATGTCGGGAGCGCCGATGACGGGTTGCCCGCCGTTGATGAACGGCAGCTCGTTGACGTGCAGCGCGTGCAGGATCAGCTTGACGCCGATGAACGCGAGCAGGATGGCCAGGCCGATGCCGAGGTAGACCAGCCGCTTGAGCAGGCCGCCGATCAGGAAGTACATCTGGCGCAGCCCCATGAGGGCGAAGATATTGGCGGCCAGGACCAGGAAGGGCTCCTGGGTCAGGCCGAAGATCGCAGGAATCGAGTCCAAGGCAAACAGCAGGTCCGTGGTGCCGAGGGCCAGGATGACGATGAACATCGGCGTGATGATGCGCTTGCCGTTCGCGGTGATGAACAGCTTGGTGCCCTGCCATTGGTTGGTGGCCGGGAAGCGGCTCTCGACCCACTTCAGGAAACGGTTCTCCTCGAACTCATCGTCGTCGCTCTGGCCTTCCCTGGCCAGCTTGACAGCGGTGTAGACGAGGAAGGCCCCGAAGATGTAGAAGATCCAGGAAAACTGGTTGATGGCCGCAGCTCCGACCGCGATAAAGATGCCGCGCAAGATCAGCGCGATGACGATGCCGACCATCAAGGCACTCTGCTGCAGCTTCTCGGGCACACCGAACTTGGCCATGATAATCAGGAACACGAACAGGTTGTCGACGCTCAGGCTGTACTCGGTCAGCCAGCCGGCGAAGTACTGCGTGGCGTACTCGGCTCCGGAGAAGTACCAGACACCAAGTCCGAACACCACGGCGAGCGCGACGTACATGGCGAGGTAACGCCCCGCTTCCCCCATCGACGGGACGTGCGGCCTTCGGCCGATGATCAGGACGTCGATAAAAAGGACGATCATGGTCAGGCCGATGGTCAGGAACCAGACCCATGGGTGAACGTTCAAAGGGAAACTCGCCTTAAGGTCACGGTGCGACACCAAGTGGCCGGAGGTCTCTCCCGCCCTGGTGGCGGACCGGCTCCCCGGGACCAGCAGGCTCGCAGGCCTGCTCGTCCGTGATGACGAGGACGCCGCATTGGGGATACTCCCCTCCGTGTCCGCTCATTCTTCCAGAGCCCCGCAGACAAGCCAAATCTGTGGGTCAGAGGACGGGGCGCCGACTCCTGGGGAGCTTGGCGAGGATAGTGGCGTAGGAGGCATCGACTGCCTCCAACAGCTCCTCGTCAGGAATCGCCCCGCCGACATCGAGCGTGTTCCACCCCGAGCGCCCGATGTAGGCCATCACGCGGGCGTCATGAGGAAACTGCAGCAGCCACTCGTCAGCCTCAGCGCGGTTTGGGCCGCACTTGAGGCCGACCGAGGTCCCAGAGCCGATGAACGCGAAGATCTTGTCTCCGACCTTGACCACGACGTCGCCCTCCCACGGCTCGTCCTGCCAAGCCCCGGGCTTGGCAAGGCAGAACGCCAGCAGCGCTTCCGGCGACAACCGAGGGCTCGTCACCATTGGACTCAGGCCGGGTCTCGCGCCTTGTCGCGCGGGCCCTCGCAACCCAGGCTCATCGGGTGGCGGCGGTCATCTGCCGCAGCTCTTTCTTGAGGTCGCCGAGCTCGTCGCGCAACCGGGCCGCGAGCTCGAAGTGGAGGTCGGACGCCGCCTGGTGCATCTGGACGGTGAGCTCCTGGATGAGGATGGCCAGATCGGCGGCGGGCATGTCGGCCAGTCGCCCGTTGAAGACCCCGACGTCGGCCGCCAGGGCTCCATGTCCAACAGCTCCTCGTCCACCGGCGCCACCTCGGGCCTTCCCCCGCGACTGCGATCGTCCACTGCCCAGCAGTGCCTCGGTGTCGGCGTCCTCGCGGTCGAGCAGATCGGTGATGTCGGCGATCTTCTTGCGCAGCGGCTGCGGGTCGAGGCCGTGTTCCAGGTTGTAGGCAACCTGGATGGCGCGCCGACGGGTGGTCTCGTCGGTGGCCGGCGCCCACGACCGTGTGAAAGTGTAGGCGGTCAATTGGACCACCCCCGAGACGGTTGGTGGGGCGCGGCC
>JBBQUB010000089.1:0-10913 GCA_038212865.1 Actinomycetales bacterium | reverse complement strand
CACGGCCGCTGAGTTCGGGCCGGGGCACATAGACCTTGCCCGGCTCGCGGTCCACCGGCTGGCGCATGACCTGGTCGAGTCCAGGAGGAACTGTGCATTCTCTCACCAAGTTCGGCGTCCCGGCTGCAGTTGCCGCCCTGGTTCTGTCGGGTTGCGGCACTACGGGGGGTTCCACTGGCACCACCGCTACCGGCGGTACCAAGAAATGCGACCAGAAGATCGGCATGTTCGGTGCGCTGACCGGCCCGAACGCCAACCTCGGCATCTACATCCACAACGGGGTGCAGCTCGCCGTCGACCAGTACAACGCCAAGAGCAGTGACTGCAAGGTCGCGATTGCGGACTTCGACTCCCAGGGCGACCCCACCCAGGCCCCCGGCCTGGCCAAGAAAGCCATCGACAACAAATCGATCGTCGGCATCGTCGGCCCCGCATTCTCCGGTGAGTCCAAGGCTGCCAACCCCCTGTTCAACGAGGCCGGCCTGGTCGGGATCACCCCGTCCGCCACGAACCCCGCACTGGCCGAGAACGGCTGGAAGACGTTCTTCCGTGCGCTCGGCAACGACGCGACGCAAGGTCCCGCGGCCGCCAAGTACATCAAGGACACGATCAAGTCGACCAAGACCTTCGTCATCGACGACGCATCCGAGTATGGCAAGGGACTTGCCGATATCGTCCGCAAGGACCTCGGCGCTCAGCTCATCGGCAACGACACGATCCAGGCGAAGCAGACCGACTTCGGCCCGTCGGTCACCAAGGTCAAGGCCTCGGGTGCCGATGCGCTGTTCTTCGGAGGCTACGCCCCTGAGGCTGCACCGCTGGTCAAGCAGCTGCGCGACGCCGGGTGGAAGGGCACGTTCGTCACGGATGACGGCGCCAAGGACCAGTCGTTCCTCGACAACGCCAAGTCCTCCGCCGAGGGCGCCATCATCACCTGTCCGTGCGCCCCGCCGGACACTGCGCCGGAGTTTGCCGCCGCATACAAGAAGGCCTTCAACGCCGACCCCAACACCTACTCCGGTGAAGGCTTCGACTCCGCGCAAATCCTGCTGGATGGCATCGCCGCAGGCAAGGACCGCGCGACCATGGTCGACTTCGTCAAGGCGTACGACAAGAAGGGCGTGACCAAGCAGCTCAAGTTTGACGCCAAGGGCGAGTCGTCCGCCGTTATTGTCTATGCCTACAAGGTCGTAGGCGGCAAGATCGTGTCCCTGGGGGAGATCAAGTAGTTAGCACATTGCTAGACACCAAGGGGCGGTCCGGGGCAATATGCTCCGACCGCCTCTTGACGGCTGTTTCGCCGGCAGGGCTCCTCTAACAGGAACCCGCTCCGAGGAGGCCCTGGATGCAGTACCTGATCGACAACTTCTTCTCCCTCACGATAACCGGCATCACCCTCGGGGCCGTATACGCCCTGGTGGCGCTCGGATACACGCTGGTCTACGGCGTGCTGCGGCTGATTAACTTCGCCCACTCCGAGGTGTTCATGTACGGCACCTTCGCCGCCATATGGTCGGTGATGCTGATGGGCGGTCACGGGGGAGCGAGCATCCCGGCGGTCATCGGGTGGATCGCCGTCATGTTCCTGGTCGCCATGGTGATCTCCGGTCTTGTCGCCGTCGGCCTCGAGCGCGTCGCCTACCGGCCGCTGCGAAAGCGCAACGCTCCTCCGCTCATCTCACTCATCTCTGCCATCGGCGCGTCGTTCGCTCTGGCGGAGCTGATGGGCCTTCGCGACAAGCTTGCGGCGTTCTTCAGCCTGGAAATCAAGCTCGGTGCGTACGTTGGCCAGGCCCGTAACAACGCTGCCGTGCCCGAGATCCTGACAAAACAGCCGATGTTCACCGTCGGGGACTACCAGGTCACCAACGTTGACATCCTGGTCGTCGTGGGTGCCATCCTGATGATGATCGTCCTCGACCAGTTTGTCAGTCGCTCACGCCTGGGCCGTGGTATCCGCGCTGTGGCCCAGGACCCCGAGGCGGCCGCCCTGATGGGGGTCAACCGCGACCGCGTCATCCAGGTGACCTTCCTCGTGGGCGGCATCATGGCTGGTGCAGCCGCGGTCTTCTACATCCTGCGCATCGGTATCACCCGCTACGACGCAGGCTTCCTACTAGGCGTCAAGGCTTTCACCGCCGCGGTCCTGGGCGGAATCGGCAACCTGCGCGGCGCCCTGCTCGGTGGCTTTGTCCTCGGCCTGGCGGAGAACTATGGTTCGGCGCTCATCGGCACCCAGTGGAAGGACGTGGTCGCGTTTCTTCTGCTCATCGTCATCCTGATGTTCAGACCGACGGGTCTGCTCGGCGAGTCGCTGGGGAGGTCACGAGCATGAGCGTCTACACCAGTGGTGCCGGACGAGTCTTCGGCATCATCGAGCGAATCAAGGCCTTGCCCAAATCGGCAAAGATTGCCCTGTGGGCCATTTTCGTCCTCTTCTTGTTCCTCTTGCCGATTCTCAACATCCCGCTCATCACGACCCCGGACTCGGACTTCGGTGGCGTCCTGTTTACCGTGACCACCTATATCCTCGTGGCGCTCGGCCTCAACATCGTGGTGGGCTACGCCGGACTCCTCGACCTCGGCTACGTCGCCTTCTTCGCCGTAGGTGCCTACACGGTGGGCGTCCTCGGCTCCGCGCACGCGCACCTCTCATGGCTGATGACCGTGCCGATCGCCGTCGTCGCCGCACTGGTCTCGGGCATCATCATCGGGGCACCGACGCTGCGACTGCGCGGGGACTACCTGGCGATTGTCACGCTTGGTTTCGGCGAGATCGTCCGCCTCACCTTGATCAACTCGCCCTGGCTCGGAAGTGCGGCTGGCATCAGCCAGGTCCCGCGGCCGCCGAGCGTGAGCGTCTTCTCCCTACCGCATCTGGACTGGTCAAGCGGCGCCCCTGTCATCGACCTCGACAACACCACGACCTTCCTCAAGTTCGGCATCACTGACCAGATCCCCTACTACTGGCTGGGTCTGATGGTGATCTTCGTCGTCATCTTCTTTGACAAGCGGATCAAGGACAGCAGGGTCGGGCGGGCCTGGGAGGCCACCCGCGAGGACGAGGACGCGGCCGAGCTGATGGGTGTTCCGACATTCAAGTTCAAGCTCCTGGCCTTCGCCATGGGCGCGTTCATCGGTGGTCTCTCCGGCGTTCTTTTCGCGGGGAAGCAGGGCTTCATCTCCCCTGACAGCTTCCCGCTCCTGTTGTCCATTCTCTTCATCGCGGCGGTCGTGGTCGGTGGCGCAGGTAACCGCACGGGAGTCATCCTCGGCGCGATCGTCGTTGCCTACTTCCCCGAGCGCTTCCGCGAGTTCCAGGAGTGGCGGGTGCTCGTCTTCGGTCTGGCGTTGATGCTGCTGGCGATCTTCCGCCCCCAGGGTCTGCTCCCACCACGACGCACGGTCCGGGCCAAGCAGGCCGACGAGAAGCTCGAAGCACTCGAGGAGGGGACGACAACCGATGCCTGACGTTCACGACGGCCTCTCTGCTGCCGCATCCAATGACGCCACCAGAAACCGGATCCTCGAGGTCGACAAGGTCACCCTGCGTTTCGGTGGCGTCGTCGCCCTCGACGAGGTCAGCTTCCACATCAACGAGGGGGAGATCCTCGGTCTCATCGGCCCCAATGGTGCCGGCAAGACTACGTGCTTCAACGTCATGACCGGCGTCTACCAGGCCACCTCCGGCGCGGTCCGCTTCCAAGGAGTTCCCCTGGGCAAGCGCAAGAGGTTCAAGATCACCCAGCTCGGCATCGCACGCACCTTTCAGAACATCCGGCTCTTCTCAAACATGACTGCCCTCGAGAACGTCATGGTGGGGTCGGACGCCCACCACCGAACCGGGGTCATTTCGGCGATGTTCCGCCTGCCGCGCCACCGCAACGAGGAGTCCGCGGGGCGCGACAAAGCCCACGAGCTGCTTGACTTCATGGGGCTGAGCAGGAAGGCCAATGAGCTCGCGCGCAACCTGCCGTATGGCGACCAGCGTCGCCTCGAGATCGCCCGTGCATTGGCCACCGGTCCCAAGCTGCTCTGCCTCGATGAACCGGCAGCAGGCTTCAACCCGGCCGAGAAGGTCAAGCTCATGCAGCTGATCCGCACGATCCGGGACCAGGGCTACACGGTCCTGCTCATCGAGCACGACATGAAGCTCGTCATGGGCGTGACCGACAGGCTCGTCGTGCTCGAGTTCGGCCGCAAGATCGCTGAAGGACTGCCCGCCGAGATACGTGACAACCCGGCCGTCATTGCGGCCTATCTGGGGGTCGACGAAGATGCTTCTTGAGATCAGCGGCCTATGCGTGAACTACGGGCGCATCGAGGCCATTCGCGACATCAGCTTCACCGTCGAAGAAGGCGAGATCGTCACCCTGATCGGCGCCAACGGCGCTGGGAAGACCACCACATTGAAGACGGTCTCCGGCCTGCGGCCAGTCAGGGCGGGCACCGTGATCTTCCAGGGCAAGGACATCACGCACCTCCCGGCCCACCAACGGCCATCCCTTGGCATCTGTCAGTCACCCGAGGGGCGCGGCATCTTTCCCGGGATGTCCGTGGGTGAGAACCTCGACATGGGCACCTATGCCAGGGCCGATCGAAAGTCGCCAGCGGTCGCCGAGGACCGCGAGCGCGTCTTCGACCTGTTCCCCAGGCTCAAGGAGCGCGTCACCCAGCCTGCTGGCTCGATGTCGGGAGGCGAGCAGCAGATGCTGGCCATGGGACGCGCCCTGATGTCGCGGCCCAAGCTCCTGCTCCTCGACGAGCCATCAATGGGCTTGGCGCCCAAGCTGATCAAGCAGATCTTCGACATCATCACCGAGATCAACAGCCAGGGGACAACGGTCTTGCTTGTCGAGCAGAACGCAGCCCAGGCACTCAAGCGGGCGGACCGAGCTTACGTTCTCGAGACCGGAGAGATCGTCCGGGAGGGCACAGGTGCCAACCTGTCTGCTGACCCGAAGGTGCAGGCCGCCTATCTCGGCGGCGACGTCTAGGTCTTCTTCCAGGCCGAGTTCCAGGACGCTGACACCGCTCGTCTGATGGGTGTCACCGTCGACCGCATCATCGTGGTCGCCTTCGCAATCGGTGCGGTCCTAGCGTCGGTTGCCGGCGTGGCACAAGGGCTGCAGAACAACAACATCGACTTCCGGATGGGCTTCCTGGCCGGGCTCAAGGCGTTCACCGCGGGTGGTTCTGGGCGGCATCGGCAACGTCCAGGGACCTGTCGTCGGGCGCACCACGACGTGGCGGTCACACCCGACCAGTACACCTTCCTGGAGTCGGCGTTCCTGCTGGCAGCGATCGTCCTCGGGATCGGCACCATCGCCGGCGTCCGGTCGGCTCGGTGATCCTGAGGCTTCTTGGCGAGAAGCTGCGGTTCTTCCCGGGAAGTAGCGCCTGAGCCTGTTCGGTCTGCTTCTGGTCCTGATGATGCGGTTCCAGCCGGAGGTTTGGCCGCCAGGAAAAGAAGGCAGCTGGAGTTCCACGAGGAAGATGAAGCGCTTGCCACCAGGATCGACGATGAGCTACTCGGCGAGGACTGACCAGCGACAGACAGTCCAACACGCGTGCATGGGTGGTTGTGCGATGCAGAGGCCTTGCCTGAGGATGGGGAACATGGCCGTGCACATGAGCAGTCTGATGATGGGCGCCCTGGGTGAGCTGCGGATACATCCGATCGCAAAGTGGATCCGCGCGACATCCGCAGGCGACACCGGGGACATCGAGCGACCGGTCCGGCTCAACACCGGCGGTCCACCGCTGCTCGATCCCGGCACCCGGCGTTCGACTTGTGGCAGGAGGAGGAAGACGCCGTCATGGGCCATCCACACGACCCGTTCGACCGGATTGATCTCCTGCGCAGCAGCCGACACGTGGTGGTCTCCTCCGACGGGGTCGTGCTTGCTGACACCACCCGACCCACCTTGCTTTTCGAGACCCCGCTGCCGACCCGCTTCTACCTGCCGACCGAGGATGTCCGCTGGGAGCTGCTGACGCCCTCCGAGAGCCACAGCGTGTGCGCCTACAAGGGCGTGGCGAACTGCTGGACCGCCCACCTGCCGGACCGCGACATCCCTGACATCGCCTGGAGCTATGCGCAGCCCCTGCACGATGCGCTGAACGTCGCAGGCATGGTGGCGTTCTTGACCGAACGGCTCGATCTCGTCATCGACGGCACCTCGATCGAACGGCCGGTCACTCCCTGGTCCTAGCGCCGCTGGGCGAAAACTGACCCCAACCAGCCGCTTGTTGCCCCGAAACCACCGAACCGGCACCTCGAAGCGTCCGAAACGGTGGTTTCGGGGCAACAAGACCAAGACGGGGTGGACTACCTCTTCCTTGCGGCCGTCTTATTCGCGACCGCCTTCTTCGCCACCGTCTTCTTGGGCGTGACCTTCTTGGCCGGCGCCTTCAACGCCACGACCTTCTTGGCGGCCGCCTTGGTCGGGCTGATGCCGGTGGGTCGGTCGGGAGTACGGGCGCTCCTGGCCAGGACCGGGGCCAGGAACCGCCCGGTGTGGCTCTCCTCGACCAGGGCGACCTGCTCTGGAGTTCCTTCGGCGACGACCCGGCCACCACCGTTGCCGCCCTCGGGGCCCATGTCCACGATCCAGTCGGCATTCTTGATGACGTCAAGATTATGCTCGATGACAATCACTGTGTTGCCCTTGTCCACCAGACCCTGCAGCACCCCGAGCAGCTTGTTGATGTCCTCGAAGTGAAGGCCTGTGGTCGGCTCGTCCAGGACATAGATCGTCCGGCCCGTCGAACGCTTCTGCAGCTCGGTGGAGAGCTTGACCCGCTGAGCCTCACCACCGGAGAGCGTGGGAGCCGGCTGGCCGAGCCTGACGTAGCCCAGGCCGACATCCACGAGCGTGCTGAGGTGTCGCGAGATGGTCGGAACCGCCGCAAAGAACTCGGCTGCCTCCTCGATCGGCATGTTCAGGACGTCGGCGATCGTCTTCCCTTTGAAATGCACCTCAAGGGTCTCGCGGTTGTATCGAGCACCGTGGCAGATCTCGCACGGCACATAGACGTCGGGCAGGAAGTTCATCTCGATCTTGATCGTGCCGTCACCCTTGCAGTTGTCGCATCGACCGCCCTTGCCGTTGAACGAGAAGCGGCCGGGTTGATAGCCGCGGATCTTGGCTTCGGTCGTCTCGGCGAACAGCTTGCGCATGCTGCCAAAGACGCCGGTGTATGTCGCCGGGTTGCTTCGCGGGGTGCGCCCGATAGGCCCCTGGTCCACATGCACGACCTTGTCGAGGTGCTCCAGCCCGCGGACGGTCTTGTGCCGACCGGGGACCTGACGCGCGCCGTTGAGCTTGTTGGCGAGGACCATATAGAGGATGTCGTTGACCAACGTCGACTTGCCGGATCCCGAAACTCCTGTGACCACAACGAAATTCCCCAGCGGGAAGCTGACGTCCACGTCATACAGATTGTGTTCGCGAGCCCCCACCACAGTGACCTCGCGCCCATCCTGCGGACGCCGGACTGCCGGGATCGGAATCTCACGGCGGCCTGAGAGATAGGCGCCGGTGATGGAGTCGGGGTGGCTGAGCAGGTCCGCGACCGAGCCCGAGTGGACAACGTGACCACCGTGCTCCCCCGCGCCCGGACCGATGTCGACGACCCAGTCGGCCGTGGTGATGGTGTCCTCGTCGTGCTCGACGACGATGACGGTGTTGCCCAGGTCCCGCAGCCGGGTCAGCGTCTCGATCAGGCGGCGGTTGTCGCGCTGGTGCAGGCCGATGGACGGCTCATCCAGAACGTAGAGAACCCCCACCAGCCCCGAGCCGATCTGCGTGGCCAGCCGGATGCGCTGGGCCTCACCGCCGGACAGAGTGCCGGCAGGACGGTCTAGCGAGAGGTAGTCCAGGCCGACGTCGAGCAGGAAGCCGAGCCGCGCCTCGATCTCCTTGATGACCCGCTCCGCGATCTGACGCTCACGCGAGGTGAACTCGATCTCTGCCAGGAACTTGGCGCAGTCTGCGATGGCGAGCGCACAGATCTGGGAGATGCTCTGACCACCGATATGGACGGCCAGCGACTCGGGCTTCAGCCGGGCGCCACCGCAGTCGGGGCATGGCACCTCCCGCATATAGCCCTCGTAGCGCTCCCGCGACCACTCGGAGTCGGTCTCCGCGTGCCGCCGTTTGACGAACGGCACCACACCCTCGAATCCCGTGGTGTAGGAACGGTCCCGGCCAAAGCGGTTGCGGTACTTGACGTGGACCTTGTAGTTCTGGCCGTGCAGGATCGCCTCCCGCGCCCGGTCCGGCAAGGAGTGCCACGGCTTGTCCAGGGAGAACTTCAGGTCCTCACCCAGTGCGGTCAGGACCCGCAGAAAGTACTCGGCAGAACCCGATCCCTGGGACCACGGCGCGATGGCTCCCTGGCTGATCGACAGGTCCTCGTCGGGAATCAGCAGGTCTGGGTCAACCTCGAGCTCGGTGCCCAGACCCGTGCACGTGGCGCAGGCACCGAATGGTGAGTTGAAGGAGAACGAACGCGGCTGGACGTCGTCCATCGCCAGCGGGTGGTCGTTCGGGCAGGCCATCTTCTCTGAGTAGCGCCGTTCGCGGCCGGGGTCCTTGGGGTCAAGATCGACGAACTCGACGACCAGCACGCCGGACGCCAGGCCGAGCGCGGTCTCCACCGAGTCGGTCAACCGGCGTTTGGCCCCTGTGTCAGCGCCTTTGGCGACGAGGCGGTCGATGACGACCTCGATGGTGTGCTTCTTCTGCTTCTCCAGGGTGGGTGGCTCAGTCAGCGAGATGACCTCACTGTCGACCCGGGCGCGGGAGAAACCCTTGCTCTGGAGCTCGCTGAACAGGTCGACGTACTCGCCCTTGCGGGCCTGCACCACGGGTGCCAGCACCTGGAAACGGGTGCCTTCGGCCAGTTCCAGCAGCCGGTCGACGATTTGCTGCGGGCTCTGGCGGGTCACAGCCTCACCACACACCGGGCAGTGCGGACGGCCAGCACGCGCAAACAGCAGTCGCAGGTAGTCGTAGACCTCGGTGATCGTCCCGACCGTGGAACGGGGATTGCGGTTCGTCGACTTCTGGTCGATCGAGACCGCCGGCGACAGTCCCTCGATGAAGTCGACGTCGGGCTTGTCCATCTGACCGAGAAACTGGCGCGCATAAGCGCTGAGCGACTCGACATAGCGGCGCTGACCCTCGGCGAAGATCGTGTCGAAAGCCAGGGACGACTTGCCCGACCCGGAGAGCCCGGTGAAGACGATAAGACTGTCCCGAGGCAGGTCGACGGAGATGTCCTGCAAGTTGTGCTCACGGGCTCCGCGGACGACGAGGCGGTCATGGTGAAATTTGGCTGAGCTGTTGGTCACATCGGGCACATCACAATCGTAGGTGGAGCTACTGACAACACCGACCACACGGAATACCGTGCAGTCATGTCTCTGCCGATCGAGGACTATGCCGTGCTCGGCGATACCCGCACCGCGGCCCTGGTGGAGCGGGGTGGCTCGATCGACTGGCTGTGCTTGCCACGGTTCGACTCCCCGGCCTGTTTCGCGGCACTGGTCGGCTCGCGCGACAACGGTCGCTGGCTGCTGGGGCCGGTGGGACCCGCGACCACCACCCGAAGATACGTCGGCGACAGCTTCGTCCTGGAGACCACCCATGAGACGCCTACTGGGGTGGTTCGGATCACCGACTTCATGCCGATCGGTGATGACCGGGCAGACATCGTCCGCCGGATAGAAGGAGTGAGCGGCACCGTGCGCATCCGCCACGAGTGGGTGGTCCGGTTCGGCTACGGCAAGGTCCGCCCCTGGGTCAGCCGACGCTCGGACGCGCCCGCGATCGGCGCCGGAGAGATGATCTCGGCCATCGCAGGGCCGGACATGCTGGTGCTGCGTGGTTCGCGACTCCCCCATGCCGTCGACGGCCGGCACGAGGACGAGTTCGACGTCGCAGCGAACGAGCGCCTGACGTTCTCCACGACCTGGTTCGAGTCACATCTTCCGGTGCCTCCGCCGATGGACGTGGACGACCGTGTCGACCAGACCGTCAAACTGTGGGAAGGGTGGTCCGAGCGCTGCGACCACAGCGGGCCCTACCGTCAGGCCGTTGTGCGCTCGTTGCTCGTCCTGCGGATACTGACCCATGTTGGCACCGGGGGAATTGTGGCCGCTCCCACGACCTCACTGCCCGAGGAGTTCGGCGGGTCGCGCAACTGGGACTACCGCTTCTGCTGGCTGCGGGACGCATCGCTGACCCTGGAGGCACTGCTGCGATACGGCTATCAGGAGGGGACCGTGCTCTGGCGAAACTGGCTGCTGCGAGCGGTTGCCGGAGACCCAGAGGACATGCAGATCATGTATGCCGTCGACGGCTCCCGTGAGCTGCCCGAGCGGGAGCTGGATCACCTTGCGGGGTATGCGAACTCGCGTCCGGTCCGGGTCGGCAACGCCGCGGTGGACCAACGACAGACGGACGTCCTTGGAGAGGTCATGGTTGCCCTTGAACTGGCCCGCGAGCAAGGCCTGGAGGACTCCCCCGAGTCATGGGCGCTGCAACGCGCACTGGTCGCCAACCTTGGCGTTCACTGGGACGAACCGGACAACGGTGTGTGGGAGATCCGAGGCCCATTGCGCCATTTCACCCACTCGCGCGTGATGGTGTGGGTGGCGTTCGACCGCGCCATCAAGGCTGTAGAACGACATGGCCTCAAGGGTCCCGTCGAGCGGTGGCGCGAGCTTCGGACCATGGTCCACGCGCAGGTGATGGACCGTGGATACAACGTCCAGAGAGGCTGTTTCACCCAGCACTACGACACCACAGAGGTCGATGCCTCGCTGCTCGTACTGCCGACCGTCGGATTCATCGCCGGTGACGACCCGAGGTTCCTGGGCACGATCCGGGCCATCGAGCAGG
>JBBQUB010000088.1:0-10940 GCA_038212865.1 Actinomycetales bacterium | reverse complement strand
CTGGTGGTCGGCGGATGTGGCGAGGCCGCCCAGGGCGTCGGACCAGAACTGGTCGACCTGGCGGCGGTACCGCTCCAGGCGCTGCGCGTCGATGCTGTAGACCCGGTTCCGGCCACGCGGGGCGTCGTGCACGATCCCGGCCTCGCGCAGCACCTTCAGGTGCTGGCTGACCGCCGGGCGGCTGATCGGCATGTCACCGGCGAGCTCGCCCACGGTGCACGGCCCTGCGGACAGCCGCTCGAGAATCGCGCGCCGGCTGGCGTCGCCGAGAAGCGCCCACGCGTCCAACGGGTAAGTCACCACGAACACGTAAGTTACCGCTTACACGTGTCTTGGACAACCCCAAGAGCCGGCCAGCCGCACCGGCGGGGCGTCACGTCACTCGGTCAGGGTGAGCTGCGCGCGGTGATGGTAGTAGTGCAGCACCGGGTAGGCGTACACGTCCGCCAGGGTCATGTGGGGCTGGAAGTAGGGGTCCCAGCTGGTGGGGAACGGCATGCCGCGATGCAGCCGGTCCTCCGGCTCGAACTGGAGGGAGCGCACGAGGGCGGCGATGGTGTGGTCTGACAAGCGGCCCATCCGGCGACGGTTGAACACCAGTGCGGCGCCCCGTGAACCCATGTAGTTGACCCAGTGGAACGGGACCCGCCCCGCGTCCAGAAGCGCAGCGAAAGCCCGCCCGGCCCGCGGTGGTAGCGAGCTGACCACGCGGACCAGCGGCAGCAGCCGCCGCACGACGAGGAACCCGAACACCATGTGGAACAGCAGCTCCTCGTTCGTCCACGCGGTGCCGTCGCTGCGTGCACGCAGCCGGTCCGGCGTCGCCTGCGCCAGCAGCCGGTGAAGGTCGGCAGCGCACTCACCCAGGTCCGCCGCTATGGCTGCTCTGTCCACGTCGGGAACGTGCTCGTCGGCGTTCATCGTCGCCGGCGGCTCCTCGCCCGCAGCACCAGGCCGGCCAGGAGCACACCCATCGCAACGAGCGCGGTCGTGTCGACGGCAGGGATGAAGCGGACCTGCCCGTTGCTGATCGAGTAGACGCCGATGCCACGCACCACCCCGCCGAAGCCACCGCCAGTGCCCTGGTCGTCCGGGGCAGTGCCGCCGCCTCCGCCGCCGATCGCGACGGCGACCGGGACCACCGTGACCCCGTCGCGTTCGATGGGTTCACCGAACACCCGTCGGACGCCGAGCCGGTCACCAACTCTGGTCAGGATGTCGTCGGGCGTCATCACGCACCTCCAGCGGTCGGTCAACGGCGGACGCTTCCCAGCAGAGCACAGATCGGCCGAACGCGGCAGTCGGGTCGCGTGGGTGCCGCGCACCCGTTACTTGCCGGCCGAGTCTTTGACCGGGGCATCCGGCCGGGTTGGTCCGAGGAGGAGGATGCCGTCGCGGTGCTCGGCGTTGCCGGCGCAGCAGGCGTCGCCGCACGCCTGCGTGGATGCCGCCGCGTCGCCGACACTGGCAGGGTCGCCGCTGGCGTCCAAGCCAGTGGGTGGGCAGCAGTCGTCGCCGTTCCAGGTCTGCCAACCCTCACGGGCTGCGACCCCGGCGATGACCAGCGCCGCCACCGGGTCGGCCCACGACCAGCCGAGGGTGGCGTTGAGGACCAGCCCGACCAGAAGCACGGCGGACAGGTAGGTGCACAGCAGCGTCTGGGTGCCGTCGCCCTGCACGGCGACCGATCCGAGCTCACGGCCGGTGCGGCGTTGCCACAGGCTGAGGAACGGCATGATCGCCAGCGAAGCAACGGCCAGGGCGATCCCGACCGGGCTGCCGTCCGGCTCGGCGCCGGTGAGCAGGGCGTGCCCAGCCTGCAGGACGAGGTAGCCGGCCAGTGCGAAGAAGGACAGTGCGATGAGTCGCTGCGCACTGCGTTCGCGGCTCTCGGGCAGCGGGTGGCGGAACTGCCACAGGATGACCAGCCCGGAGGACACCTCGACGAAGGAGTCCAGCCCGAACCCGACGAGGGCGGAGGAGCCGGCAGCGGCGCCGGCCAGCAGGGCGATGATGCCTTCAACCACGTTGTAGGTGACCGATCCGGCGGCCAGGAGCTGGGCGCGGCGCACCAGCGTCGCGCGCCGCCGCGGGGTCGTCACCGCGGTCCAGGTGCTCACCAGGTGACCTCCTTGCAGCCGGAGTGGGTGTCGGGCTCGACCTGCAGGGTGGCGTGGTCGACCCCGTAGCGGCTGCGCATGACGTCGCGGGCCTGGTCGAGGACGCTGTGGGTGTCGGCGCCGTCGGAGGTGACCAGGTGGGCTGTCGCGACGTTCATCCCGGACGTCAGGGTCCACAGGTGCACGTCGTGCACGTCGGTCACCCCGGGCACCGCCGCCAAGGTCTGAGCGACCTCCTCGGGGTTCATGCCCGCGGGAGCGTGCTGGCCGAGCACGACCAGAACCTCCCGGCCGAGCATGACCGCGCGCACCGCGACAAAGGCGGCGATGGCCAGAGCGATCGCGGTGTCCCAGAGCGCGTTCCCGGTAGCGCTGACCAAGAGCGCGGCAGCGACGACGCCGACCGACCCGAGAGTGTCGGCGACCACCTCGAGGTAGGCGCCCTTGACGTTGAGCGACTCGGCGGCACCGCCGCGCAGCAGCACCACGCAGACCAGGTTGATGACCAGGCCCAAGGTGCCCACGACCAGCATCGGCCCGGTCGCGATGTCCGGGGTGGTGCCGATCCGGCCAGCGGCCTCGATCACGATGTAGACCGCGACCCCGAGCATCAGCAGCACGGCCAGGCCGGAGGCGAACACCTCGGCCCGGTAGGACCCGAAGGTGCGCCGGCCGGTGGTGTCCGGGCGGGCGGCGATCCGGGTGGCGACCAGGGCGGCCCCCAGCGCCACGACGTCGGCGGCCATGTGCCCGGCATCGGAGAGCAGTGCGAGTGAGCCCGAGAGCAGGCCGGTGCCCAGCTCGACGACGAAGAACCCGGCGACCAGAGCGAACGCCGTCTGCAGCCGCCAACGGTGCGCAGCGCCGGCGTGCCCGTGGCTGTGTCCGCCGCTCATCTGGGCACCGTGTCGGAGGTGGTGCCGTCGTGGCGGACGTGCTCGCGGGTGAGGTCGAGCATCATCCGCACGTGGGCGTCGGCCAGGCGGTAGAACACCAGCCGGCCCTCCCGGCGACCCGCCACGATCCCGGACGCACGCAGCATCCGCAGCGACTGCGACACCGTCGACTCCTGGGTGTCGGTCGCAGCAGCCAGGTCGCACACGCACAGCTCACCGGCCTCCAGCAGCGCGTACAGCAGGCGCGCCCGGGTTGGGTCGCCGAGCAGCTTGAATAGGCCGGCGGTGCGAGCCAGGTCCGCGTCGCCAAGCGATGCGCCACGGACTTGCTGGACCTTCTGCGGGTGCACGCACGCGACCGCGCAGCCGTCCAACCCCACAACCATGTCATCTGAGCGCATGATCAGACGTTACCAGCCGATTGCCATCTCGGCAGGGGCTTGATCAGTTGGAGACGCGCCGCGCCGCGTCGGAGAGGTGAGTGCAGGCGGCATCAACCTCGTCCGCAGTGCTCCAGCGACCGAGAGAGACCCGGATCGCACCCAAGGCCTCGTCGTGCGTGAAGCCCATGGCGGTGAGGACGGTGGAGGGTTCGTCCCGTCCTGCGTGGCAGGCTGAGCCCGCGGAGACCACGACGTCGGTGAGGCGTTCGAGCAGTCGCAGCGCGGGGACACCGTCGATCCGGATGTTGGCGGTGTTCGGGAGGCGTTCGGTGGGGTGCCCGTTGAGGTTGACCCGGCCGGGGAGCAGTCCTGCGAGCTGTTGCTCCAGGCGGCCGCGCAGTTGTCGCAGTCGGTGCGCTTCGCCGTCGCCCAGCGCCCGGGCCGCGAGCTCGGCGGCCTGACCGAACCCGACGGCCGAGGCGACGTCCTCGGTGCCGGCCCGCAGCCCGCGCTCCTGGCCACCGCCACCAATCAGGGGGTGTAGCCGCACGCCCGACCGCACGTACAAGGCGCCGATCCCCTTCGGGGCGTACACCTTGTGCCCGACGACGGTGAGCAGGTCTGCTCCGAGCGCCACCACGTCCACGTCGATCTTCCCCGCCGACTGGGCGGCGTCCACGTGCAGCACGACCCCGGCGGCGCGGGTGGCGCGCGCGATGCGGGCGATGAGTTGGGTCGTGCCGGTCTCATTGTTCGCGTGCATGACCGAGACCAGAATGGTGTCGGGGGTGATGGCGGCGGCGACGTCACAGGCGTCTACCTGCCCGTTCCCGTCGACGCCAAGGTAGGTCACGTCGACCCCGTTCACCGCCTCGAGCTCGGCGCACGCCGCGAGGACGGCGGGGTGCTCGGTGACCTGGGTGATGACGTGACGGCGGCGGCCGGCCGGGGCGGCGAGCACAGCTCCGCGGATGGCCAGGGCGTCGGCCTCCGACCCGCTACCGGTGAACACGACCGAGCCCGGGTCGGCTCGGATGAGACGCGCGACCTGAGTGCGTGCCCGGTCGAGGGCGGCGCGGGCGGCGGCGCCGTAGACATGGCTGCTGGAGGGGTTGCCGAACTCCTGAGTCAGGTGCGGGGTCATCGCCTCGGCGACGGCCGGGTCGATCGGGGTGTTCGCGTTGTAGTCGAGGTAGATGGGACGGTCGCGCAGCGCCGGGTGCGTCATCGGTCAAGTTCCCCTCTGCGACTGCGCCATCAGAACACCAGGACCTGGTCGGCGGCCAGCGTGATGTCGCCGAGCTCGTCCATGGTGGACCGGGAGGCGTCCGGGATGAGCAGGTCGGTGGTCATGCCGCGTGCATCCATGCAGGTGCCGCAGCACAGCAGGCGGCCGCCGTGGCGGGTGACGGAGCCGAGCATCCGGTCGAGCTTGTAGTAGCCGTCGGGGGTGCGCTGGCCGGCCGTGGCGGCGGTGACGCCGTCGCCCATGAGGAACACGGTCAGCTCGACGGTGTCGCGCTTGGCGAGGTTGGCCGCCAGCCGGATGGCGTTGTAGGTCGAGTCGAGTCCGTAGGCGGACCCGTTGATGATCATCAGGGTGTTCATGCGGCGCCGTCCTGGACCGGTAGCCCGGCCAGCCGCCACTCGAGCATCCCTTCGTGCAGTCGTCGGGCCCGGCGCCCGGCGGCGACGAGCCGGTCGACGGCGTCGTAGGCCATGACGCAGTAGGCGCCGCGGCAGTAGGCGACGACCTCCAGGTGCGGGGGGAGCTCGTCGAGGCGGGCCTCCAGGTCGTCGAGCGGCAGGGACACCGCACCCGGGATGTGCCCAGCCGCGTACTCGCCGGAGGGTCGGACGTCGAGGACGACAGCGTCACCGGCGCGCACCCGCCGCAGCAGCTCGTCGCGTGCAACCGCATCCGACTCGTCGCTCGCCCGTTCTCCCAGGTAGCCGGCAGCGGCGCGGTCCGCGTCGGCGAGGTGGGTGGTGGCCACGTTGCGCAGCAGGACCAGTAAGGCGGCCACGTCGTCGCCGGCGAGGCGGTAGTGCACGAAGGTGCTTTCGCGGCGGGTCCGGACCAGGCCGGCATCCTTGAGCGCCTGCAGGTGCATCGATGCGGTGGACAGGCCCAGTCCCGCGGCGTTGGCTAGTGCGTCGACCGTGTACTCGCCCTGCGCGATCAGGTCGAGCAGCTCGAGTCGTTTGGGGTTGGCCAGACCTTTCCCGGCTCGGGCGAACTGCTCGTACAGAGCGGTCTTGGCGTCGCGTCGGCTCATCAGGAACCTCCTGTGGGCATCGGGTGAACCGGTGCCGGGTCGTGTCGGGTCTCGTACATGCGGACGGCGACGACCACCCCGGACAGGGCAGTGAGGGCCGCGACAGCACCGATGGCCACCCTGACGCCGTAGAGGTCGGCGAGCACTCCGGCCAGCACGGCGCCGACGGCGAACCCGCCGTCGCGCCACAGCCGGTAGGTGCCTACGGCCCGGGCCCGCCAGGCAGGGTGTGCGACGTCGCCGATGGCGGCCAGCAGGGTCGGGTAGACCATGGCAGTGCCGGCTCCGAGCAGGACCGCGGCGAACGCCCACCAGACGAACCCGTC
Source organism: Actinomycetales bacterium (assembly GCA_038212865.1). Taxonomy (GTDB): domain Bacteria; phylum Actinomycetota; class Actinomycetes; order Actinomycetales; family Dermatophilaceae; genus UBA4719. The sequence goes on along the minus strand of JBBQUB010000088.1, from coordinate 4,936 downwards.
CAGCAAGGCCATCATCGCCAGACCCACGGCCTGCACGCCCATCCCGCCGGCGATGAGCCACTTGCGCCCCCACCGGTCGGACAGGCCACCGGTGACGAGCTGGCCCAGCCCCCAGACCATCGGGTAGATCGCAGCCAGGAGGCCGATCCGCTCGATGGACAGCCCGGCGGACAGGAACAGCACCGGGAACAGGCCCCAGGCGAGGCCGTCGTTGAGGTTGTTGACCAGCCCGGCCTGGCTGGCGGCCGACAGGGCCGGCTCCTTGAACGAGGTCTGCAGGAACACCTGACCGTTGGTCAGGTCGTCACCGAGGTGGTCGTGGCGGCCATCGGCGCGGGCGACGTGGCTCTTCGCCTCGAGCCGGGCGTACTCGCGGGTCTCGCGCACGAACAGTGTGGAGATCCCCAACCCCAGGGCAGCGAAGGCAATGCCGAGGTAGAACGGTGCGGGCCGCAGCCCGTGGTCCGCGGCGATGTACCCGGTGGCCAGCGCCGTCAGCGCGACGGCGGCGTACCCGGCAGCCTCGTTGAACCCCATCGCCAGGCCACGTCGCACCGGCCCGACCAGGTCGATCTTCATCACCACGGTCGTGGACCAGGTCAGGCCCTGGCTGACCCCGAGCAGGACGTTCGCGAACACGATCCAGGCCCATGACGGTGCCCAGATCAGCAGGAGGGGGACCGGAACGGCGACCACCCACCCGGCCACCAGCACCGGCTTGCGGCCGAACCGGTCGGACAGCGTGCCGGCGAAGTAGTTGGTCGCCGCCTTGGCGACCCCGAAGGCGACGATGAACGTCAGCGCGGCGGTGTAGCCGGGGACCCCGAAGACCTCGGTGGCCAGCAGGGGCACGACCGTGCGCTCCTGGCCGAGCATCCCGCCGACCAGGGCGTTGACCCCGACCAACAGGCTGAACTGGGCGACGTTGACCCTCAAGCCCAGGCGCAACGGCCGCTGCCCCTGGCGTGTCATGGGCCGGCCTCGACCGCGGCGCCGGTCACCCGAGCCCAGTCGTCCGGACCGCCGGGCATGACCCGGACGTCGCTGCGGCCGCGTTGCTCCAGCATGCTGGCCGCGGAGGCTGCGCGTTCGCCATGGCCGCATATCGTGACCACCGGGCCTCCGGGCAAAGTGGCCGAGCCGATGGCACCGAGCTCGACGTTCAGCGAACCCGGGACGTGCCCGGACGCGTACTCGGAGCGCTGCCGGACGTCGACCACGGTGGTTGCCTGGTTGCCCAGGCCCTCATCAAGCAGCGGCAGAATGGTCGGCAGGCTCATCGCGGGCTGGCGGCGGCGACGGACATCATGGCTCAACAGTAATCCATGGAACTCTGGATCAGTGGCCCAAGCCGGTTCATGCGCGCGCCTCGCCGTAGGCTAGATCGGCGATCATCGGCACACCGATGACAAGGCAATGATGGGTCCATGACCTTGGACGTGACAGTGCTCTACCTAGCTAGCTGCCCGAACTGGCGAACAGCCCTCGAGCGGGTGCAGGCCGCGGCGGAGCAGACCGGCATCCAGGTGCGGGTGAGCACTCAAAGGGTCGATACCAACGAGGACGCCGACCTGCTGGGGTTCACCGGGTCCCCCACGATCCTGATCAGTGGGCTGGACCCGTTTCCCCCGGGGGGCAGCGTCCCCGCTCTGGCGTGCAGGGTCTACTCCACCCCAGAGGGCTTGGCCGGTTCGCCCACGGCGGACCAACTCATCCACGCACTCGAAGAGAGCAGGAACGACCGGGACGGCCGCTGACCTGGCAGATGGCTGGCTCATCCCGCTGGCGAGATGGACCATGACAGTCCTTTAGCTGATCAATCCCTGCATGGTGGCGATTTCGTTCTTCTGGCCTTCGACGACGGCGTTCGCCAGGTCCTTGACGTCAGCGTTGGAGGTGGTGGCCAGCACGTCCTGCGCCATGGTCACGGCCCCCTGGTGGTGGGCGATCATCATCGTCAGCCACATCCGGTTGAACTCCGGTCCATTGGCGACCTTCAACGTGTTCATGTCCTGGTCATCCTGCATGCCGCCGGATCCGTGGCCCATGGGGCCGGAGCTCTCCGATGCACCCCACTGCCCGAGCCACCCCTTCATCTTCTGGATCTCCGGGTCCTGAGCTGAATTGATCTGGGTGGCCAGCGCCTTGACGTCCGCTGAGGATGAGTCGTTCTGCAGGGCCAGCTCGGCCATCTCGACCGCCTGCTCGTGGTGCGGAATCATCATCTGGGCGAACTCCACATCCGCCTGCTCGCCGGACGAGGTGCCGGCCGACATTGATGAGGAGGTGTTGCCGGAACCGGACATCATCCCGCCGGGCGTGGAGTGGTCGCTCGATCCGCAGGCGCTCAGGGCCAAGACGATGACGGCGGCGGCGGTTGGGAACGTGAGTCGGGTCATCGAGCGCACGGAAGGTCTCCTGAGGGCGAGGGCTGGAGCACGAAGGCCCTACCCTCCCCCGCTGACCTCGATCGTCACCTGGCGGTTGTGTGAAGGTTCGATGAAGGCGCCCCGGCCGTCGCTGCCACCTCGGGCAGGCGAAGTCGCTTCAGCATCAGCGCGTTGACGGCCACGATGACGCTCGAACCCGACATTGCCAGCGCGGCCATCTCGGGGCGCAGCACCAGCCCCCACGACGTCGCGAAGACGCCGGCGGCGATGGGCAGCGCGACTGCGTTGTAACCGACGGCCCAGCCGAGGTTCTGGCGCATCTTGCGCAGGGTGCCGCGCCCGATTCGAAGGGCCGTGGGGACGTCAAGGGGGTCGGAGCGCATCAGGACCACGTCGGCGGTCTCGATGGCGACGTCCGTGCCGGCACCGATGGCGATACCGATGTTTGCCTGGGCGAGCGCCGGGGCGTCGTTGACCCCGTCGCCGACCATGGCAACCCTTCTGCCGGCCTGCTGGAGCTTGGTCACTTCTGCGGCCTTGTCGCCGGGCAGTACTTCGGCCAGGACCGTGTCGATGCCGAGCTGGTCGGCGATGCGTCGTGCGGTGGCCTCGTTGTCGCCACTGAGCATGACGACCTCGACACCCATGTCGTGCAGGGCAGCGACGGCAGCGGCGGAAGTTCCGCGGACGGCATCTGCCAAGGCGATGACTCCGGCCCCGCGACCGTCCACCGCGACCAGGACGGCGGTGTGACCGCTGGCCGCCAGCTCGTCGCCTCGGGTGGCGAGTGCAGAGATGTCCGCGCCCTCATCCGTCATGAGCTTGCGGTTGCCGACGACGACCCGCCGCCCGTCGACCACGGCCACGGCGCCGTGGCCGGGCACGTTGCGGAACTCGGTCGGTCGCTCGGGGGCGACGCCCCGCTGCTGCGCGTAGCGGACGATGGAGGCGGCAAGCGGGTGCTCGGACTCGTTCTCGAGGGCGGCGACCAGCGCGAGTAGCTCGAGCTCGTCGATGCCGGTGACCACGACGTCGGTGACCTCCGGCTCGCCCTTGGTCAGGGTGCCGGTCTTGTCCATCACGACGGTGTCGATGCGCGCGGATGCTTCCAGTGCGGTGGCGTTCTTGATCAGGACCCCTCGCTGGGCGCCCAGACCGGTACCGACCATGATCGCGGTCGGCGTGGCCAGCCCCAGAGCGTCGGGGCAGGTCACCACGACGACGGTGATCGCGAACAGCAAGGCGGTGTCCACGCCGGCACCGAACCAGAGCCACACCGCGAACGTCAGCAGGCCGCCGATGAGAGCGACGAGGACCAGCCAGAACGCCGCACGGTCGGCCAGTCGCTGCCCGGGAGCCTTGGAATTCTGGGCTTCCTGGACCAGCTCGACGATCTGTGCGAGGGCGGTGTCGGAACCGACCTTGGTGGCCCGAACTCGCAACGTTCCGGTCGTGTTGATCGACGCACCGATCACCGCTGACCCGGTGTTCTTGGCGACGGGCAGGCTCTCACCGGTGACCATCGACTCGTCGACCTCGGAGACCCCGCCCTCGACGGTGCCGTCGACCGGTACCTTGCCGCCGGGGCGGATGAGGACCAGGTCGCCGACCACGACCTGGGCGGTGGGGACCTCGAAGGGCTCACCGTCACGCAACACGGTGGCCGTGGGCGGTGCGAGGTCCATCAGCGCACGGACGGCCTCATTGGCGCCCCCACGGGCGCGCATCTCGAACCAGTGGCCGAGCAGGACGAAGGTGGTGAGCATCGCGGCGGCCTCGTAGAACACCTCACCACCGCCGGTCGCGGTGATCCACACGCTGTACAGCCAGCCCGCGGCCACCGCGACGGCGACCAGGACCATCATGTCCAGCGTGCGGTTGCGCAGCGCTCGGTAGGCGCCGTCGAAGAAGATCCAGGCCGAGTAGAACACCACCGGCAAGCTCAGCAGCAGGGCGAAGACGTCGTCACGCAGCCCGAATGGTGCCGGCACCGAGAAGCCGAGCATGTCGCGGCCCATCGGCGACCAGAGAGCGATTCCCACCGTCAGCACGGCCGCGACGACCAGACGGTTTCGCATGTCGCGGACCATGTCGTCCATCGACATCCCACCGTGCCCGCCGTGCCCGCCGTGCCCCATCATCTCGTGCGCCGAGTGCCCCGGCGGAGCAGTGTCGATGGGCGCCTCGGGGACCCCATGGTGGGAGCCGGCGACGTCGTGAGCCGCCCGATCGGCGTGACCCCTCCCCCGAGCAGGCGCCTCGTGCATCGACGAATCGGTTATCGGCTCGCACACGTGCAACGGCACCGACCGGCCGGCGCAGTGGTAGCCGCAGTCACGCACCCACCCCGCAAGCTCCGCCACGGACGTCAGCCCCGGGTTGTAGGTCACCGTTGCACTCTGGTTGGCGGCGTTCGCCTCGACCGCCTCCACGCCGGTGCGACGCGCCAAGGTGGACTCGATGGCCTGCTCGCTGGTGGCCCAGTGCAGTCCGCCGACGTGCAGAACAGTGGTCTCACTCATGGTGTCCACTCGCTTTCACTGGTC
>JBBQUB010000087.1:0-11197 GCA_038212865.1 Actinomycetales bacterium | reverse complement strand
GAAGTTCTTCAAACAGATCGACGCCGCGGTGCCTCGCGGCTTGGGAGTGCATGTGGTCCTGGGCAATCTCCGACACACTTGGCGTTTCCGAGGTCACAGTGAGGATGCACGTCGGTGCCGATCGAAACAAACTCAGCCTGCCCAACCGGGTCGCTGCAGTCATCGTCGCCTATGATCTGACAACGAAGCTTCAGTCAGCAATCCTCGATCGGCGCACCACGCGCCAATGCCCCGAACGGAGTCACGCGAGGACGTCGATGGGAAGCCCGGCCTGAGTCCAAGAGGAGACTGCCTGCAGCAAGGAGCGAACACCCTCTAGGTCGGCGTCCCCTCCAACAAGAACTGCGCCGCATGAGCAGGTGATCGCGCGCTCATGAACGTATGGGTCGTCGACCTGCCGCGCCGTCGCAAGGAGCGACGTGGCCACTCTTAGCCGGTGGGACAGAAGCTTGACTATTGTCTTTGAAGCGCCATCCCGCAGGAACCTGTTGGGCGACGTGAAAAGCCACATGAGGGCTATCGCTGCAAGTCGAACCTCTTCCTCGCTGGCGGCCTCTGCGTGGAGCTCTGCCCACCGGGTCAGTCACCGATACGAGTCGGAGTACTGATCGACCTGGAAGGTCGTGATCGACCAAGATGCGTCTCTGTCTGCCATGCTGAGTCTGGCAAGTTTAGAGTGGAGCCAGTCGGCATTTCCCGGATGGCCATCGCGTGGCGCGAGCGCGAGGATGGTTTCGACTCCGCTCTCATCGCAGTCTGGATCCGCTGTGAGGCGCTGATGGAGCAGTTTCAATGCTCGCACTCCGAACGCCGAGGCGGCGCGGTCAGTCAAACTCTCACGTAGCGCTTCTTGCAGCCGGAAGTCATCCGTAGTCGCTGGGAGGAGATCGACGAGTTCGACACCTTCCTTCTCGGGAAGCGTCACCGCCAGCGATCGCCAAGGCCACGGCGCGTCAGCGATGCGCTTCGAAAGCGTTCGTCGTCTTCTTGCCTCTCTCGGGAGGGGAAGGAGGCGGTGGATCCATGACTTCGACTCTGCATCGGCCGCAGCTAGCTAGGAAGCGGTTGGCGAGGATGTGCTCGGAGTAGGCCTGGAATGGAAACGCGACAGATTCCGTCCCGACGTGGGTAGGTCGGAACTCGATCAACCCCTCGCTCGCCAACTGCTGAAAGACCGTATTTGGCCAAGTCCGACCAGGCAGGAAGGTGTCCACCTCTTGCTCGATCGAGTGTCAGAGCGTCTGCGACGATCGAGCTTGTCGGTGGGAGGTCGAGCCTGCTCGTGACTTTCTTGCCAATGTCGCGAGGGCAGGCACGCCGCGTTCAAGGCAGCCGTCGACCGCACGCATCAGGGCGCCGTGATGTCTCCGGCGCGGATCGTGGCGAACTCGATGCGACTTGAAGCAGGAAAGTCGGTGTGCCATCGGGTGACCGCCTCTTCCCAGCGATCTTGGTCCGTCTTGCTGCCGGCCGTGCCCGAGTCCGTGAAGTCGTACGGGACCACGAAGGTCAACTTCGTCAGATTGGGCCGCTTGGTGCAGACCGCTTCGACCGACTCGCGCATGCCACCCAGCGCGTCCTGAAGGTTGGCGTGGAACTTCGCTTGAAAGCCCTCTTGATGCCCATCGGCGTAGACCTCATACCACTCGACTCCGGCGTCTGGGGCACGAGTCTTCCGGGTTTCGACCTGCCCATCGGCGGTCGACGTGCGCAGTTGGTAGGCCAGTTCTTCCCACGCGCGCGCTTGGCTACCCTCGTGAGACCGAATCGCTCGTAGGCGGATCTCCGCACCCCCTCCACTGGCAGCTGTCACGCAACGCTCCGTATGGCTTTAGTGATCACGGTGAAGACTCTAGCGACGGTCGAGAATTGGGGTGCGGGCTTGCAGCACGGTCCTCCGGCCGAGACTGCCGCGGAGCGGAGGATGCATGCAGCAGGATGCGACTCGACGGAGAAGCACCAGAGCGGATCTATCGGCGCATCGACGGCGCGGAATCTCACGCCTCGAGAATCTACGTCTGGCGCAACGCAGGCTCCGCTCCCAGGTGATTTCCGGGGCCTCCCACGGGGGTGACCGGCCACAGCTGTCGGGAAGTCCGGTGATGAGAGCGACGGGGGCGTTACGGTCGATGCCGGTGGCGTGACGGTTCTGGCGTGGCGGCCGCGACCCAGTCCCGAACCGAACCGAACCGAACCGAACGAGTTTCTCAAGCTGAGGGCCAAAGCCTCGCGGAGGCGTCTCGCTCGTGAGGGCACTTCGCTGCCGCAGGGTGCCGGGCGCGACCTGACCCCTGCCCTGCCGGGTTCCGCTGAAGGATGATGTCGGAATGAGTCTGCTTGAGCGTGCTGCGACGTTTTATGACCGGATGGTTGAGCATCGCCGTCATCTCCATTCACGGCCGGAGGTGGGCTTGGCGCCCGAGGTGCATGCCAGCGCTGGGGTCACTGTCCGAATCGCCGGAAGAGGCGGCAATGGCGGCGTAAGGGTGCTGCGCTGTGACATGGACGCGCTACCCGTGCGGGAGGCCACCGGGTTGCCGTTCGCGTCGGTGATCGAGGGGGCCATGCATGCGTGCGGGCACGACCTGCACGTGGCGATGCTGCTGGGTGCGGCGGAGTGGTTCGCCGCCGACCCGCCGCGCCACGATGTGGTGCTCGCCTTCCAGCCCGGTGAAGAGGCCGACCGGGGCGCCGTGGCCACGCTGCGTCACGCCAACCTGCAGGCGCCTGCGGGTTCGGCGTTCGCGATCCACGTGAATGCCGTCCTAACCGCGGGGCAGGTGCACTACCGCCCGGGAACCTTTATGGCGTTCGGTGATTGGTTCACGGTGACGTTCACCGGCCGGGGTGGGCACGCCAGCGCCCCGGAAAGGACCGGGAACCCGATCGTGGCCATGGCCTCGCTCGTGCAGGAGTTGGCTGAAGTGGTGAGAGAACTCTCGCTCACCGACCGAGTGGTCGCCACGGTGACTGAGGTGCTGTCCGGGAACACGGTCAATGTCATTCCCACCAGCGGGTCGTTGCGCGGGACGATGCGTTCGCTGTCAATCGGACAGCGTCGCCTGCTGCATGAGCGATTCGTCGGTATCGCATCCGAATGCGCAAGTCGGCTCGGTCTGGAGTCCCGGACCCAGATCACCGACGGTTACCCGGCAGTGATCAACGATCCTGCTTACCTCGACCGGTTGCTCACCTCAATCGCCAGCGCCCTGCCGGACGTGGCGCAGGTGCTGATGCCGACCCCGTCGATGGTGATCGAGGACTTTGCGTACTTCCTGCAACGCTGGCCGGGAGCGATGGTCTACCTGGGGGCACAGGTCCCGGGGCGCGACGCCTTCAACCATTCCGACACGGTGATGTTCGATGAGGCAGTCATGCCGATGGGGCTGGCGCTGCACCGGCTCGCGGCCGATCTATGAGCGCAGCACGTCGACGGTGATGGGGGGGCGGGCACCGGGATGCTGGGTGCTCTCGGCCGCGGCCTGGTTGGCGATGGTGGCGGCTGCCACCAGGTCGGCGCCGTGGGCGACGGCGTGCGCGAACACCCCGCAGAAGACATCCCCGGCGCCGCTAGCGTCGCACCCCTGGACACGAACCGGGGAGACGGCAATCGGGTCGCGGCGGGAACCGGCCGGGTAGACCACGGCTCCCTGCTCTCCCAACGTGACGACGACCGCGCCGGAGAAGTCGAGGCTCGCACGGCACGCGTCTAATTCGTCGCGACTGCGCGGCTCGTCGCGCCCGCTGAGCCACCCGAACTCGCTGCGGTTGGGGATGAGGATGTCGGTGCGCTCCAAGAGGACAGCCAGACTCGCCGAGTCCGCCTCGACCGGTGCCGGATTCAGGATGAACACTGCGGTGCCCTTGTCGCGGGCAGCCGCCAGCACCGCGTCCAGGTTGATCTCCAGTTGGGCGAGAATCACCGACGGATTCAGCTCTTGGAGGCGGTCGGAGACTTGTTCGGGGTCTAGGTGGCGGTTCGCGCCGGGCTCGACGACGATCACGTTCTCACCGAAGTCATCGACCAGGATCACCGCGGTGCCAGTGGCGCGTCCCGCCAACCGGCGCACCGCGGAGACGTCGACGCCACGAGCCTGCAGGTCGGCGAGCGCAGCGTCGGCGTCGGCATCGGCACCCAGGCAGCCGATGAAGGCCACCGTGCTACCGGCCGACGCTGCAGCGGCCGCCTGGTTGGCCCCTTTGCCACCGGCGGCGATCGTCTTGCTCCATGCGAGCACCGTTTCCCCCGCCTGCGGGATACGAGGCAGGCGCAGCGACACGTCCATATTCGCCGACCCGACCACCGCAACGTCAACGAAACAACCGGTCCTCGTCATGGTGCAACGCCGAGACGGTCGATGTGGGAGAGGACCAGGTCCCAATAGGCCAGCACATCCAGACGCAGTCCGACGGCCACGTTCGGCGTTCTCTGGTAGCGGTTATAAATGTCGACGACGGTGGCGCCGCGGGTCCATTCCCCTTGGGTCTCCACAGCGACAAAAAAGTCCCGCGCGGTGACCAGCTCCGGGTCGATCACCCAGGCCACCGTGCAGGGGTCGTGCACCGGTGGTGCGTCGAACTCCCAGATCGCGCGGTACGACGAGCCGAAGAAGCCCATCCACGCCGCCGCCGTACGCCCGATGGCATGATTCATCGCGCGCAAGCGGTCCACGACCTGCTCGGTCGCCAGCGCCTGGTGGGTCAGATTCAGCCCCACCATCCGTAGCGGGACCCCGCTGTTCAGGACCAGTTGCAGAGATTCGGGATCAGCGTAGGCGTTGAACTCGGCCGCTGGCGTGTGGTTGCCTCGCTCGGTCGACCCGCCCATGAACACGATCTCCGCGATCCGTGGTTTCAGGTCGCCGTGCTGATCCAGCAGCCGAGCGACATTGGTGATCGGACCGGTCGCGCTGATGGTGACCGGGCGGACGGCCTTCTGCAGGACGTCGACCATCAGTTCCACCGCGGACACGTCCACGGCGGAGAAGCCGGGGTCGGGCATGTCCGGGCCGTCCAGGCCGCTGACTCCGTGGACGTAGTTGCCCAGCTCCGCGGGTCCCTGCCATGGACCCTGCGCGCCGGCGGCGACCGGCACATCACGGACCCCTGCCAGGGTGAGGATGCGGACCGCATTGCGGGTGGCGTCCTCCACCGCGCAGTTGCCGAACGTGGTGGTGACCGCGAGCAGGTCCACCTTGGGGGACGCTACGGCCAGCAGCAGCGCCATCGCATCGTCATGCCCGGGGTCGCAGTCCACGATCAACGGGACCGCGGCCGCATCGCGGGTGGCCATCTAGGCGTCCTTCGCAAGCCAACGGATCATGGCCGCCATCAACGGGCCGAAGGATGGCCATCGACCGAACTCCTGCGGGCACCAGTGCGGGCCGATATCGCTGGTCCACACCAACGACCGTCCCTGCTCCACCTCGCGGGTAGCGATCAGGACGTCATCACCGACCGTAGCGACCACCTCGGTATCCGGGCGCGGCGTGACCCGGTTATAGCCCAGCAGGACCGGTGCCTCACCATGCCAACCGGTGGCGACCGGATGCTCAGTTCGGGTCAGCGTTGGGGGCAGGCCCTGGGGTGCCTCCACCCGGTCGTCGTAGTCGCTCATCGTCACCGGCAGCGTGGCGGCCAGGGGGGATCGGGCGTAGTTGGCGCGGGCCTGGAAGCCCTGGAAACTCAGGTATCCACCGGCCATCATCAGCCCCCCACCGGCGCGGACCCAGTCGTGGAGCATCTGCAGCCGGTTGACGGCCGGGCGGCCGTCCAGCCAGGTCTGCGGGGGAAGCAGGAACGAGTTCGTGCCGATGTCGGACAGGATGACCACGTCGTAGTCGGCCAGGTCCGCCTGTGTGAAGGGGAACCGGGCCGGCACGTCGTGGGCATACACCTGGGTGACGTCGATGCCTTCGCGACCTACCGCTGCGATGAACTCGTCGGCGCCGGTATGGAAAGTGGTGCTGGAGAAACTGTCGAAACCCTTGTAGTGAGTGGACTGGGAGACCCAGGACTCTCCTGCTAACAGCACCTTCACGGCACGCACGCCCGTCACCTTCCTAGCGGATCGAACAACGATTGAGGGTTGTCCACCATCAGGGTCTTGATCGTCTCAGCGGTGATGCCGAGGCGGGTCAGGCGAGGTACGAAGTACTGCAGCACATGCCCATACCCGGGGCCGCCGTAGGCCCGCAGCAGGCTCTTGAGGAAGATGTCAGACGACATCAGCAAGTGGCGCGCATATCCAGCCTCGATCAGCGAGGCGATGTGAACCGCGTCCTGGGCGTCGCTGGTGCACTGCGCGTCCTGGTCGGCGTAATACAACTCGGCGCCGATCATGTCGTACTGCAGCCAAGCTCCCCGATCCGCCAAGCTGCGTTGATAGTCCTGATCAGCTCCCGAGGGGTTCATGTGGCACAACACCACCCGGGAGGCAGGGACCCCCTGGCCCTCGATGTGATCCAGGACCTGACCACCGAGCCGGAACCACGCCGGCAGGTGAACCTGCATGGGCAGACCCGTCTCGCGTTGAGCGATGCAGGCCGCGGTCAGGCTCTTGCGTTCCCGGTCGGTGAAACGTTCGCTGACGCCGATCTCGCCGATGATCCCGGGCCGGACTCCGTCGTCGCCGTCCGTGAGGTCCTCGATGAGGATCTCCGCGAGTGCCTGGGCGCTGGAGGTCTCCACGACGGGGGGGTGCGCGGAGTGCAGGTAGAACCCGGTGCCGGCAACAATGTGAACGCCGGTGGCCTGGCTCACGCGGGCCAACCCCGCCAACTGGCGGCCCACACCCAGGCCGGTGGCCTCGATGATCGTGGCGCCACCCAGCGCGGCGAAGCGGCGCACTTCGGCGACGGCCAGGTCCTCATCCTCCAGCCGGCAGTTGTCCAGGTTGCCGAACGGGTCGTACTTGAGGTCCCACACATCCGCGACGGTGACCGGCTTCGCCGCGAACGCCTCCGGGTCAACGCCAACCGACTCGGTTCGATGCCACCAACTGCGCACATCGTTGAGGATGTGCTCGTGGCTGAGGCAGATGCCCATGTCGTGGGTGTCGATCGGTCCGCGGACCGTCATGACCGTGCTCATCGCAGATTCCCGACGATTCGGCTGAACAGTTTGCTGTTGAGGAAGATGGCAACGATCAGGATGACGCCCTGGCTGATGGGCACCCAGTAGACGTCCACGTGCAGCAGGACCAGACCGTTGGCGATGATCCCCAACGTCAGGGCGCCGATCATGGAGCCGACGATGGACCCCCGCCCACCCAGCAGGCTGGTACCGCCGAGCACGACAGCGGTGATGACCTCCAACTCGAACCCCGTACCCGAGTTCGACGATCCACTGGCCAGGCGGGCGGCAACCATCACCCCTGCGATCGCGGCGAACAATCCCGTCCCGACCAGCGCCCACAGCTGCACCCGGCGGATGTTCACACCAGCCCGGCGCAGAGACTCCGCATTGGAGCCCACCGCGACGATGTAGCGGCCGTAACGGGTTTGGGTGAACACGTACCAGCCCGCCGCGACGGTGATGATCGCCATCCAGGTGGGGTTGTACAGGCCCAAGAACTTGCCCTGCCCGATCGCCAGCAGCCAGTCGGCGTCGATCGGGGTGCTGTAGCCCTGCGTGATCAACAACGCCAGGCCCCGGATCGCCGTCAACGCGGCCAAGGTCACGATAAAGGACTGCAACCGGCTGTACGCGGTGAGATATCCGTTCACGAAGCCGACCGCCGCACCGATCGCCAGCGTCGCGAGTAACGCCACGACGGCGTTGCCGTTGCTGGCCATCAGGGCCAGCACCGACGCGCTGAGTCCCACGACCGAGCCCACCGACAAGTCGATGGCCCCGGTGGTGATGACGAAAGTCATGACCACGGCCACGACGACTGTCGGTGCGATCTGCCGTCCGACGTTGACGAGGTTTTCCGCGGTCAGGAACGCATCCGCGCGCAGACTGAAGAAGACGAACAGCACCGCGAAGACCACCAGGATGGACAGGACCCCAAAGTTACGCGCGGTGAACTCGGCCAACCGGCCATGATGGCCGCTCTCGACACGTTCCGGTGCCACCCCGTCGGCGACGCCGGCGCTCACCGGCCCATCATGGCCGTGACCAGCCCCTGCATATCCGTCTCCTCGGGACGCATTTCCTTCCACACGGTCCCTTCGTAGAGAACCACCAATCGGTCTGCCACCTCGAACAAGTCGGGCAGCCGGTGGGTGATGAGAATGACGCTTACTCCGCGCCGGGAGATGTCGCGGACCAGTTGCAGAACGGTCTCGACCTCTTTGGCGGCCAACGCGGCAGTGGGCTCATCCAAGACGAGCACCTTCGGGTCGAACGTCACCGCCCGAGCGATCGCGATCGCCTGGCGCTGACCGCCGGACAACGTGGCGACGTTCTGCCGAATCTTCGTCACCTTGATGTGCAGACGATCCAGATGCTCCGCCGCCAGCCGGTTCATCTCCCGCACGTTCATGCGCCGGGTGAGGGGGTCATACCGCTCACGACCCAGAAACAGATTCGCGGTGACATCCAGGTCGTTGCACAGAGCCAGGTCCTGGTACACCATCTCGATCCCGTGCGCACGCGAGGACGCTGGACCGCTCAGCGGAAGGGCCTCCCCGTCCACGCGGATGTCGCCAGTGTCGGGAATCTCCGCACCCGACAGCATCTTCATGAGAGTGGACTTGCCTGCGGCGTTGTCACCGACCAGGCCGACGACCTCCCCAGGCCGGACACGGAGGTTGACCCCGCGCAACGCGCGGATGGCACCGAAGCTCTTACGAATATCGACCATTTCTACTCGGAAGTCGGCTTGGGTGTCCATGCTCATCGGGTCAACCTCCGCAGAATCCGGGACCGGTCAGGGGAAGATGGGCCGGAACTGGTCGACGTTGGCCTTGGTGACGATGGTGATCGGCACGTCGATAAAGCCCTTCCCGGTCCCGCCGTCGAGCAAGCTCTTAATCTCACCCACGGCCTCGATGGCTTCCTGCTTGGGATCCTGCTGCACCACAGCGACGGCCGTCCCCGCGTCGACCCCGGCGATGACCTCCTTGGTCAGATCCCAGCCGATGATCTTGGTCTTGGAGTCACTCTTCAACGCGGAGACCGCCCCGACGGTCGAGGGCTCGCCGGTTGTGTAGATGAAGTTCAAACCAGGTTGCGCGGTGACGAGGTTCTGCGCTGCGGTCGCAGCCTTCTCCTGCACGTTGTCGCCACTGACGCTCTGCGTGAAGGTGGCCCCACCGGCATCAACGATCTTCCGGAAGCCATCCTCGCGCTGGTTCTGGATGAAGGAGTTCTTCGCGCCGACCACGCCGTACGTCGACCCCTTACCCAGCCCGTTGTCGACAGCCCACTGGCCGATCTCCTCGCCAGCCTTCGCGTTATCCACGCCAACGAACGTGTCGACCTTGTCCTCACCAATTGCCGCGTCGATGGCCACCACCTTGATGCCCTTATCGCGAGCAGCCTTGACCGCAGGCAGCACCCCGTTGACGTCGATGGCGACCACGATCAGACCGTTGACCCCCTGGGACACAAAGTTCTCGATGTCGCTGTTCTGCCTGGCCGCGTCGTTGTTGGCGTTCGCAATGCTCAGTTCGCACCCCTGTTCTTTCGCGGTCGCCTCGGCCCCCTCGTTCATCTGGGTGAAGAACACGGCCGTCTGGTTGATCTGTGTCATGCCGATCTTGCACGGTGCCCCGCTGGCGCTGGTGGCCCCGCTGGCCGTCCCCGCAGTCGGTGAGCCGGCCGTGTCGCTGCTGCTTCCGCAGCCGGTCAGGGCCAGGCCGACCACGGCAGCGCCCGCGAGCAGGCTCGTGGACCACGTGTTGCCTCTGAGCATGTCGACTCCTGTCGCCGAGGTGGATGGGTAAAGGTTTACCGCCCCGACGGTAGACTGTCCAGAGCTGAAGAGCGGTTTCATTTTGGTAACGTCTTCGTCCGGCCCCAACGAGTGGGTGACAACGCGCGTGAACGGCACGACAGGCCCCCGCCCGGTGACGGTTCACGACGTCGCCGCAGCCGCCGGAGTCTCCATCGCCACCGTCTCCCGGGTGCTTACCGGGAGCCGTCCCGTCAGGCCCGACCTGCAAATCCGTGTGCTCGCCGCCGCCGAACGACTCAACTACCAGGTCAATCTGCTGGGCCGAGCCCTGCGCCAGGGACGCAGCCAGTCTGTCGGCCTCGTCGTGCCGGACCTGGAGAACCCCTTCTTCGCCGCGCTGTCCCAACAGGTCAGCCGCGCTTTCACCCAAGCCGGCATCGACGTGTTCATCTCCAGCGCAGACAACGACCTAGTCTGCGAGCGCCGCGCGGTGGAATCGTTCCTGGGACGCCAAGTGGACGGCATTGTGATCATTCCCTGCAATGAGGTCGACAGCGCCGCCACCGTGCAGTTGGCCGACCGCGCCGTCTGCACAGTCCAATTCGACCGGCTCGCCACCAACGTGGCCTCCCATCGAGTCGGCTGCGACAACGCCCACGGCATGGCCCTCATCAGCCGTCACCTCCACGCAGATGCCGACCTCAACGCACAACCGGCCATTTTCGTCGGCGCCACCCCCGGATCGTCGACCGCCCACGCGCGACTACGCGCCTTCGAACGCGCCCTGCCAAGCGGGCGAACCATGCTCGGATCGTTCAGCTTCGACTGGGGCAGACAAGCGGCAACCGAGGCCATCCAGCAGGGAGTCACCTCCGCCACCTTCGTCGGCGCCGCCGACATCATCTCCCTCGGCATCATCGCGGCCGTCCACGCCGCAGGCCTGGACATCCCCAACGACGTCCGCGTCACCGGATTCGACGACGTCGGCGTCGCCTTCCTCGCCCACCCCGCCCTCACCACCATTCGCCAACCCGTCCACAAGATGACCGCTGCGATCCTCGACATCATCGTCAGCAACCTGCACCAACCCCGGCCAGAGCGCCCCGTCATCAAACGCCTCCGACCAACCCTCGTCATACGAGAATCAAGCCCCGCCGCCGATGAGTCTCTCCCTGCTCGAGGAAGGGGCTGAGACTCATCATCATCCAGACTTCCTTGCCCGCGATTCGGCGGGATTCGACGGAGCCCCACTTCAGATTTCTGCCGCACTTGCTCTTGCTCATGAGGCCACGATGCAACCTTGCCATCCGGGCGCCTGGCGATGCCCTGCGCATCGATGTCCATGGATTCCAC
>JBBQUB010000086.1:0-11330 GCA_038212865.1 Actinomycetales bacterium | reverse complement strand
AATCCTGTCGTACCAACGTTCTGGGGACTGGATCAGGACGCGTTGGGGCCGGACGTCGCGGATGACCTCGACGATCTGGCGTTGCAGCACCCATGAGGGCTCCAGCCAGCCGTCGCTATGGCCTTGCAGGAACCGCACGTCCTTGACCCCGAGGACGGCCGAGGCGGCGATCTGCTCACGTTCGCGGATGGCTGGCATCTGCTCGCGGTCGGTGTCGTCGAAGCCGCCCTGCTCGCCGCGAGTGCACAGCAGGATCGTGACGCTCAGACCTGCATCCACCCAGCCGGCGACGGTTCCGGCCGCCCCGAAGTCGCAGTCGTCCGGATGTGCGACGACGACGAGGACTCGCTGGATGTCATGGTCGGGCCGTGGCGTCGCCGGCTGGCCGAAGGTCCGCTGCGTCATGAGGTGCAGCGTAGTTTGCTCAAAGCCGGCTCTGAGCGGCTGAGCTGTCACCCAGACGTTGGGCCAGCCACACGGGCACGATCGAGGAGCACAACACCAGGACGACGGCGACGACGTTGACCACTGGAGCCTGGTTGGGCCTGAACAGGTTGTTGAATATCCAGATCGGCAGCGTCGGGGATCCAGGACCTGCGGTGAACGTGGTCACGGCGATCTCGTCGAAGCTGAGGGCGAAGGCCAGCAGCGCGCCGGCCAAGAGCGCAGAGCGCAGCAGTGGGAACGTGACCAGCCGGAAGGTCGTCAACGGTCGCGCACCAAGGTCGGCCGACGCCGCCTCGAGGGAGACGCCAAAGCGCCGGAGTCTGGCCGTCACGTTGTTGAAGACGACAACGATGCAGAACGTCGCGTGTCCGACGATGATGGTGAACAGCCCAGCGCCGATACCGAACACCGGCCCCAGCACATTCTGGATGACCGACTGCAGGGCAATGCCCGGACCGATGTCCACAGGAAATGCACGGCGATGTAGTCCCCCAGGCTCCGGGATTGATGAGATCACAGACCGTCGCAAGCTAGGTCAAAGAGTCCGTCTCGGCGAGTGCGTCCAGATCCCGGCCCTCGAGTCGATAGGTGAGCCAGTCGTCCATCGGCGCCCCACCGAGCGAGTCGTAGAAGCCGATCGAGGGCGTGTTCCATCTCAGCACCCACCACTCGAGCCGCCCGTAGCCGCGTTCGGCACATACCCCCGCCAGTGTTGCCAGCAGGGCTTTGCCCAGGCCAGACCCGCGGTGCTCCGGCGACACGAACAGGTCCTCAAGCCAGATGCCCCCGCGTCCCAGCCAGGTCGAGAAGGTGATGTACCAGAGCGCCATGCCAACGATCTCACCGTCGATCTCGGCGACATGAGCGAAGGCCGTGGGCGTGTTGCCCTGGGGGAACAAGGCCGCGCGGAAGTCGGCCTCGGTCGCCTCGACCGCGTCCGGCTCCCTCTCATAGAGCGCGAGCTCGCGGACCAGCCCGAGAATGGCGGGCACGTCGCCCGGCTCGGCCGCTCGGACGCTGCCGGCTCGTGGTTGTTCAACGCCAGACTTGGTATGCGGTGTGGTCACGGCCAGAGCCTAGGTCAGCGTGTCCGACAGCTGCGTCACGCGGGGGATGCGACACCGTGACTCAGTGCTATGTTCCGTTTTGGGGGCGCGTTGTTAAGGAGGAAATGATGTTTGACACCATCGCCGGTCTTCCGCTGCACCCCCTGGTCGTTCACGCGACGGAGGTCGTCGTTCCCACGGCCGCTCTCGTGATCGCTCTGGCGGCGTTGTGGCCACGGTTCCGACGGTGGGCCGGGTTCCTGCCGTTCGGCCTGGCTCTGGCGGCGCTGGTTGTCGTGCCGATCTCCACCCAGTCCGGTGAGGCCCTGCAGGAGCGGGTCAAGGACTCCTCGTCGATCAGCACTCACGCGGATCTCGCGGAGGCTCTGTTGCCCTGGGTCGTCGTCCTGTTTCTCGCCTCGGCCGTCCTGTTGTGGTGGAGCCGCCAAGAGCGAAAGGGCGAGGCCCCGCGCGCTCCGAAATGGGTCTCAGTCGCTCTCGCCTCGACGGCGGTCCTGGCCGCAGCCGGGACGACCGGGCAGGCGGTACTGATCGGGCACAGCGGCGCGACCGCTGTCTGGTCCCAGGCGGGTGGGACCACGGCAGCCCCGGTCGCCTCGAAGTAGGGATCGGCAGGAGAGCGTCCAGGGCGGGCGGGGCTGTCGCCGGCACGACGTAGGCTGACATTCACCATGAGCACAATTTTCGGCGAGTTCCCCCTGCCCGGGCTCACCCCGATCGCCGCGAGCGACGAGGTGGATGACCGCGGCGTGCCAACCTGGGCGCAGGCGGGTGGCGAGCCGCCTCCGGACGGTGCTGGCCGGCATACCGGCCCGGTGCTCAGTCGCGACCCAGAGGCCCTCATGGAGGGGCTCAACCCACAGCAGCGGGCCGCCGTAACCCATGAGGGTGTGCCGCTGCTGATCGTCGCTGGGGCAGGTTCGGGCAAGACCAGGGTCCTGGCACACCGAATTGCCCACCTCCTCGCGGCGCGCGACGCCCAGCCCGGGCAGATCCTGGCGATCACCTTCACCAACAAGGCGGCCGGTGAGATGCGGGACCGGGTCGCGTCATTGGTGGGCACCCGGAGCCGGGCCATGTGGGTCTTGACGTTCCACTCGGCATGTGTGCGCATCCTGCGCCGCGAGGCCTCTCACGTAGGTCTCAAGTCGACCTTCTCGATTTATGACGCCGCAGACAGCCAACGCCTCATGTCGATGGTCATGCGAGACCTCGACCTTGACCCCAAGCGCTATCGCCCGCGCACCTTCTCGGCGCAGGTGTCCAACCTGAAGAACGAGCTGATCGACGAGGAGACCTACGCAGCCGGGCTCGCGGAGGCCAGCCATCAGGAGCGCATGGTCGCCGATGCCTACCGCATCTACCAGGCCCGTCTGCGCCAGGCCAACGCGATGGACTTCGACGACCTGATCATGTCGACCGTTAACATCCTCCAGGCCTTCCCCGACGTTGCCGAGTACTACCACCGGCGATTCCGTCACGTCATGGTCGATGAGTACCAAGACACGAACACCGCGCAGTACCAACTGGTTCGAGAGCTAGTCGGCCACGTCAGCAGCGATGCCAAAGCAGTTCCCCCGGCCGAGCTCGCGGTCGTCGGTGACGCAGACCAGTCGATCTACGCCTTTCGCGGGGCCACGATCCGCAACATCGTCGAGTTTGAGCAGGACTACCCCAACGCCCGCACGATCCTGCTCGAGCAGAACTACCGCTCGACGCAGACCATCCTGCGCGCGGCCAACTCGGTCATCGCAAAGAACCCTGATCGTCGCCCGAAGAACCTGTGGACCGACTCGGGTGACGGCGCCAAGATCGTGGGCTACGTCGCCGACTCCGAACACGACGAAGCCGCCTTCATCGCCCGCCAGATCGACAGCCTCGGCGACGAGCACGGCGTCCGGCCCAAGGACGTGGCAGTCTTCTACCGCACCAACGCACAGTCGCGCGCCGTGGAAGAGGTTTTTGTGCGAGTTGGCTTGCCCTACAAGGTCGTTGGTGGGACGCGCTTCTATGAGCGTCGCGAGGTCAAGGACGCACTCGCCTACCTGCGGGTGATCTCCAACCCCACCGACACCGTCAACCTGCGACGCATACTCAACGTCCCCAAGCGTGGCATCGGGGACCGTGCCGAGGCCTGCATTGCGGCGCTTGCCGAGCGCGAGCGCATCCCGTTCGTTGCCGCGCTGGGTCGCCCGCAGGACGCCCCGGGCATCGCGACGCGGTCGGTTGTTGCGATCACGACCTTCACCTCACTGCTCGAAGCGCTGCGCACCGTGCACGAGGGTGGCTCGGGGGTGGGGGGCCTGCTCGAGGCAGTGGTCGAGCAGACTGGATATCTTGCCAACCTTCGTGCCAGTCAGGACCCTCAGGATGAGACCCGGCTGGAGAACCTCGCCGAGCTGGTGGCCGTGGGACGGGAGTTTGACGAGTCCGAGCCGCAGGGCTCTCTCGAGGACTTCCTCGAGCGCGTCTCCTTGGTGGCCGACGCCGACGAGATCCCCGATGGTTCAGACGGCGACGCAGCCGAGGGCGGCGTGGTGACCCTGATGACCCTGCACACCGCCAAGGGCCTGGAGTTCCCGGTCGTCTTCCTCACCGGCATGGAGGACGGCACCTTCCCCCACCTGCGCGCGCTCGGCGATCCCAAGGAGCTAGAGGAGGAGCGCCGGCTGGCCTATGTGGGGATCACGCGCGCCCGAGAACGGCTGCACCTGAGCAGGGCGCTCGTGCGTTCCGGATGGGGCTCTCCCCAGTACCACCCTGCGTCGCGTTTCCTCGATGAGATTCCGGCTGACCTGATGGACTGGCAGCGCACCGAGACCACAGGCATGAGGTCGCTGTCCACCCCTGCCGTGGCGACCTTGGCCGGCCGGCCCGGCGTTCGGTCCCTGGGTAACCGCCCGATGATCTCGTTGCACTCCGGCGACCGGGTGAGCCACGACTCATTTGGTCTGGGCACGGTGGTCCGGGTGGAGGGTGACGCCGAAAAGGCCATGGCCCACGTCGACTTCGGGCCTGACACCGGAGTCAAGCGTCTGTTACTGCGTTACGCCCCACTGGAGAAACTCTGAACGTCCTAGTAGTCGAGCTTGTGACTCGCCAGCCAGACGGCGGGGTCGATGGCCTCGCCGCCCTCGGGGTGGACCTCCAGGTGCAGGTGCGGTCCGGTCGAGTGACCGCTGTTGCCGGATAGTCCCACGACCTCGCCGGGCTCGACGACTTCGCCGTCGCTGACCGAAGTGCTCGACATGTGCGCGTAGTACGTGACGGTGTTGTCCCAGTAGCGAATCTTGACCAGCGTGCCGTAGCCCGACTGCTCACCGGCAAAGATCACGGTGCCGGTCGACATCGAGACCAGGTTGGTGCCGATCGGGGCCGCGAAGTCCTCACCGGCGTGCAGGCGCCCCCAGCGCCAGCCGAAGTCGGACGTATGCACGACGTTCTTCAGCGGCAGCTGCCAGCTCTGGGACTCCTCCAGCCGTTTGGCCGCCAGGATGCGGGCCTTCCGGGCGGCCAGATCCTTGCGTTCCGCGCTGCGGGCGGCGCTGGCTGCGGCATACACGCGGGCCTTGGCGTTGTCCTGGATCGCCTGGCTGCGCGAGTCGACCAAAGCAACGGATGTGGTCCGCGGCGTGGCCTTCGCCGCGACATTGTGGCTGCCGGTAACGGCCTGGTTGGACGTGGCCACCGCGGCCCCGGTCGCCGTGAACGTCAGTGCGACTGCCGCAGCGGTGGGCAGGGCAAGTCCAGCAACCAGACGGCTGGGCCTTGCGGTGGAGGTCCTCGACCCGCGGTGGCGAGCGACATGGCCGCGGTGGCGAGCGTCATACGAACGAGCAGGCACAGGCAGATCCCCACGGGCAGAGAACACGGAAGTCACGAGGCTAGCGTGACCTGTTCGTTATGCAAAATTTGACCAAGTTTGCGAAATTTGACCAAGTCCTTACTTCACCCAGACCAACCATTTGACCAAGTCCTTACTTCACCCATACCAACCGTTGCCCGGGCTGGGGGAATAGGGGTTCGTCGCTGGATGTGCACGGCCGCCTGTCGTTGGCTAGTCTGCGTCTCATGAGCGAATCACCGTTGCGCATCGTGGTGGCCAAACCAGGACTCGACGGCCATGACCGCGGCGCCAAGGTGGTAGCCAGGGCACTGCGTGACGCCGGCATGGAAGTCGTCTACACGGGTTTGCACCAGACCCCCGAGCAGATCGTCGAAGCGGCCATTCAGGAGGATGCGGACGCGGTCGGCCTTTCGGTTCTCTCCGGCGCCCACATGACCTTGTTTGCCAAGGTTGCAGCCCTGCTCGAGGAGCGCGACGCGAAGGACATCGTCGTCTTCGGGGGCGGCATCATCCCCGAGGCCGACATCCCGCTGCTCGAGACGCTTGGTGTCGTCAAGGTCTTCACCCCCGGCGCGACCACGACCGAGATCGTCGAGTGGGTCCGGGCGAACGTCTCTGCGAACTGAGCACGGCTGCTGGCACCCGGGGCAGGAATGGGACAGGCCTGCGGACTACGCTCGCTGGGACGTTGTCTGACTCAACGGTGAGGATGAACTGGTGGATCTTTTCGAGTACCAAGCGCGCGACATGTTCGAGGCCCACGGGGTGCCGGTGCTGGCTGGCATCGTCGCGGAGACCGTTGAGCAAGCCCGGGCAGCGGCAGAGACCATCGGGGCAAACAGCGGCGGAGTGGTCGTTGTCAAGGCGCAGGTCAAAGTGGGCGGACGCGGCAAGGCCGGTGGGGTCAAGGTCGCCAGGTCCGTTGACGAGGCGGTGGAAGCGGCCAACAAGATCTTGGGCATGGACATCAAAGGCCACACGGTCCATAAGGTGATGGTCGCGGCAGGCGCCGACATCGCCGAAGAGTATTACTTCTCGGTGCTGCTCGACCGGGCCAACCGCTCCTACCTGGCGATGGCCAGCAAGGAGGGCGGGGTGGAGATCGAGGTGCTTGCGGTGGAGCGTCCCGAGGCCCTCGCCCGCATCGCAGTCGACCCGATCGTGGGCATCGACGCGGCGAAGGCCAAGGAGATCGTGGACGCAGCGAACTTCGACGAGGACGTCAAGGCCGAGATCGCCGAGGTCATTCAGAAGCTGTGGACCGTCTACCGTGACGAGGACGCGACGCTGGTCGAGGTCAACCCGTTGGTCAGGACAACAGACGGTCACATCGTGGCTCTTGACGGCAAGGTCTCACTCGACGAGAACGCCGGCTTCCGTCACCCCGACCATGAGGCGCTCGAGGACAAGGCTTCGGCCGACCCGCTCGAGGCCGCAGCCAAGGCGAAGGGCCTGAACTACGTCAAGCTCGACGGATCTGTGGGCATCATCGGCAACGGCGCGGGTCTGGTCATGTCGACCCTCGATGTCGTCGCCTACGCCGGTGAAGAGTTCGGAGTACCTGGCCACCACCCTTCGCCCGCAAACTTCCTGGACATCGGGGGCGGCGCCTCGGCTCAGGTCATGATTGACGGTCTGCACATCATCCTTGGCGACCAGAACGTCAGGTCGGTGTTCGTCAACGTCTTCGGGGGCATCACCTCCTGTGACGAGGTGGCTAACGGCATCGTCGGCGCCCTGGGTGTCCTCGGCGGTGAGGCCACCAAGCCGTTGGTCGTCCGGCTGGACGGCAACAAGGTCGAGGAGGGTCGTCGCATCCTCGCCGAGGCCGCCCACCCCCTGGTGACGTTGGAAGAGACCATGGACGGCGCGGCTCGCAAGGCCGCCGAGCTGGCTTCGGCCGCCAACAAGAACTGAAAGGCGGCAACCACCGTGGCTATTTTTCTCAACGCTGACTCCAAGGTCATCGTCCAGGGCATGACCGGTTCCGAAGGCCGCAAGCACACCCAGCTCATGCTGAGCTCGGGCACCAACATCGTCGGCGGGGTGACCCCCGGCAAGGGCGGCCAGAAGGTCGACTTCGACGCCGGAGTCTCCTTGCCGGTCTTCGGGTCGGTGGGCGAGGCGGTCGAGGCAACCGGCGCCAACGTCACCGTGGTCTTCGTCCCGGCCAAGTTCACCAAGGCCGCTGTGATCGAGGCCATCGACGCCAAGATCCCGCTCGCCGTCGTCATCACTGAGGGCGTCGCGGTCAAGGACAGCGCCGAGTTCTGGACCTACGCCAGCCAAGCCGGCACGACGCGTATCATCGGCCCCAACTGCCCCGGGATCATCAGCCCCGGAGTCTCCAACGCCGGCATCATCCCCGCCAACATCGCCGGCGCCGGTCGCATCGGCCTGGTCTCCAAGTCCGGCACGCTGACCTACCAGATGATCTATGAGCTGCGCGACTACGGCTTCTCCACGGCCGTGGGTATCGGCGGCGACCCGATCATTGGAACGACACACATTGACTGCCTCGAGGCGTTCCAGAACGACCCCGACACGGACGCCATCGTCATGATCGGCGA
This sequence comes from Actinomycetales bacterium, assembly GCA_038212865.1. Lineage (GTDB taxonomy): Bacteria > Actinomycetota > Actinomycetes > Actinomycetales > Dermatophilaceae > UBA4719. The sequence continues at coordinate 3,399 of JBBQUB010000086.1, read as the reverse complement.
GATCGGCGGGGACGCCGAGGAGCGCGCCGCGGCATACATCAAGGAGCACGTGACCAAGCCGGTCGTCGGCTACGTCGCAGGTTTCACCGCACCTGAGGGCAAGACCATGGGTCACGCGGGTGCCATCGTCTCCGGCTCTTCCGGCACCGCGGCCGCCAAGCAGGAGGCGCTCGAGGCCGCCGGTGTCAAGGTGGGCAAGACGCCGTCTGCCACCGCCGAGCTGATGCGCGAGATCATGAAGAACCTGGGCTGACACACACATCACAGCACGTATGACGGGCCGGTCACCTCCCCCGCCGCCTGCGAGTTGTCAGCTTCACGTTTGGCCATGACTCAACGTCGGCCTGACAACTCGGCGCGGGGACGGAGCTCGGTGAGGTCAGGGTCAAAGTCAGGGTGTCGACGATGCCGACGGCGGGTTCGTGCCTTCCACCTCTTGGACCAGACGCTGCTGGGCCACCAGCGCCAGCGCCTGGATCTGGGCCAATGAGAAGTGAGGGGCCTCCGACGTGTTCAAGACCCCCGGTGCGGGGTCACTCAGCGCAATCAGGGAGGTCAGGGCACCGCGGTGGGCCACGATGAACCAGCTCTTGCCGTCAGCAGTGGCGCTGCTTAACACCTTTGGCCACGAAGCGTCCGCCTCGACCTTCCAGTGCTCACCCGGCTGCTGGCAGTTGAGGAGCTGGCTCACCGCTGTCGTGGCTGCTGCGCCTCCGGCACCGGGCGAGGTGGCGCCGTAGGTCCCCTGAACCGCGTAGAAGCCGGACGACTTGGTGGTCGCGAACCCCATGGCAATCTTCGTGCCGGGGTCACGGAGGCAGGTTGAGACACCCTCGCCTGACCGCATGTCGCCGAGCTGGACAGTCCGGGTAATGGCCAGCGCGCGCTGCCACTCGGCCGCCGCCAGCTGTGGGCCGGAAGCGGTCAGCGGCACCGGTGGAGCGGTCGTGTTGGGCGCCGCCGTGTTGGTCGTGGTCGTGGTGGGAGCCGCCGGAGGCAGGTCGAGCCCCTGGTTGCTCCCGAGGGTGTTGAAGCCCACGAAGCCGAGAACGGCCACCGCGGCGGCGGTCGACGCGGCGCCGATGACCAGGGCCCGGCGGCGACGGGCGGCTCCGCGGGCCTTGACGAACCGGACGTCGGCCAGCGGCAGTGCCTCTGCGTCCAGGCGAAGGCTGTTGAGCGCGCTACGGACGACCTCGTCGTCAGCCGGCGTCCACTGCTGCAGTTCATTCATGGCGGGACTCCTCGGTACGGAGGCTCTTGGCCAGTTGTTGCCGGCCGCGGTGCAGGCGCGCCTTGATGGTGCCTGCCGGTGTGTTGGTCTCGTGGGCGATCCGGTCGATGCTCAGGTCGGCCAGGTAGTGCAGCGTGACGGCCGCCCGCACCGGAGCCGACAGGGTGGCGAGCGCCGTCATCACTGCCACGCGGTCCTCGCTCGGGCCGGATGTGTTGGCACCGGCCCCGTGCCTGAGGTACGCGCGGTTCTGGTTGACCTTCTTGCGCCATGCGGAGATGGCGAGGCGGCGGGCGACGGTGCGCACCCAGGCCAGCGGCTCGTCATACGCGCTGACCTTGGACCATTGCTGCCAGGCGCGGCTGAACGCCTCCTGGGTGCAGTCCTGCGCGAGGGTGAGGTCGCCGGTGGAGGCGTAGACGAGGTGAATCACCTTGTGTGCGTTCCACCGGTAGAACTCGTCGAACTCCGTCTCGCCGTCGCTTCTGCCGCTCATCGCCACCTCTTGCTCGGTCGCTCTTGTCCGCTCTTGTACTCATCGTGTTGTCACCCGACCAGACGCGCGCCGGCCGCGTTCGGTTGCACCCTGAATAAGCGCAATCTTGGTCTCTGTCGGCGCGTCCTGAGCGTTCCTGCCGCCGCCACCCGCGACGATAGAGATCTCATGAGTCTGCTCGATCGCAATCTGACCGCCAGTGTCACAGGCTCACGCTCGAACGCGCTGGCCGGCGGTCACTTGCGATGGCGCTCATCGGTGGCCGGTGGCGGAGCGGCCCTGCTGTCCATGATGATCATCGCCCTGCCTGCCCTGCTCGCCTGGGTCGCCAGCGCCGAGAGCACCGTGGAGTGGACTCGTGCGCTCTCCTTCGGCTCCAACGCCTGGCTGCTGGCCAACGGAGCGGACCTGACCTCTGGGACCGCCACGATCTCGCTGATGCCATGGTTGCTGACCGCTATCCCGCTGGTGGCTGCCACCATCGCCGCCCGCCGGATTCTGGTGCAGCTCGACGGCAGGCGCCCGAGCCGACTCAGGTGGTGCGGAGGGCTTCGTCGCGACGTTGCCGAGGCCGCCCTTTCCTTCGTCTTCTCGTATGGGGCCGTGGGCTTGGCCGTCGCCGTCGCCACCCACGCCGATCCACTACGGGCATCGATGGGTGGCGCCGTGCTGGGCACCGTCGTCGTGAGCTCCGTATCTATGCTGCTTGCCCTCGCGTTCGAGTTCCGGGGCGACTTCGGCTCAGTGGCGCCCGGCCTGGCGGAGGCCTGGCAGGTCCGACTGTCGATCCATCTGCGCCGTGGCATCGGTCCTGGCTTGTGGGGGGCGTTGGCGATCTTCTTTGCCGGTTTGGTCCTGACTGTGGCCGTGGTCATCATGAACCTGGACCGGATCGGTCGGCTCTACGACACCTTGGGCGCCGATCCGGTCGGCATCAGCGTGCTCAGTCTGGGCCAGTTTCTGCTCCTGCCGAACGTCGCCCTCTGGGCCGCGTCCTGGATGGCGGGGCCAGGCTTCTCTGTTGGTGGGGGGACGGGCATCACCTGGTCGCAGTCCAGCCCTGGTCTGCTGCCTGCCGTTCCTGGCCTGGGTGCACTGCCGGATCCCGGCCCGCTGCCACCCGGTCTGTGGCTCTGCGCGCTCGTCCCGGTCGCCGCCGGAGTGCTGGTCGGATGGCGAGCCCTTCGCGTAGTGGCTCGGCTCTCCTCCTGGCAGGTCAAGGCTAAGGTCGCCGCCTCGGCCTGTGTGGTCTCCGCCCTGCTCCTGACGTTGGCGAGCGCGCTGGCGGGCGGTTCGCTCGGTGCAGCTCAGCTCAGCGGGGTCGGCGCACCGTCACTGGTTTTCGGTGTGGTCGTCCTGGGCGAGCTGTTGCTCGGGGCCGCTGTCGTCGTCGGCGTTAGTCATGTGCGCACTGTCCGACGCTGAGTCAGCCGCCGACTGGTGGAGGAAATCCTGAACTGACGTGAATTTGCTTGTGTGGCAATGCCTTTCGTGGTGGATAACTCTTCGGGTTGTCGGTCGGGTCGAATAGACTAGGACACATGATCGACAAGCTGGCTCGGGCGCTCACGCTCATGCGTGAGGCCTTCGCCGACGCCCAGACCGGAGCGGCATACCTGCCGCCGGTGGACCTGGCCGGCGAGGTCGATGGCGCCCAGGCGGTGATCAA
>JBBQUB010000085.1:0-11399 GCA_038212865.1 Actinomycetales bacterium | reverse complement strand
ATCTCGCCTGCGGCGAGTTGCTGATCTTGGTGCATATGCGCGTGCGTGGGCTACCTGGCGGCACCCTGATCGGCATCGCCACGACTGACCCGGCTGCCTCGATCGACATTCCCGCCTGGTGTCATCTGACCGGTCATGATTACCGGGGGGCGGCGACCGCCGACGCCGGCTCGCCCTTCGTCATTGAGCTAGCCGAGCGGGCCAACCCGATCGACCCCGAACGTCCCTGGCACCGTCCACCTGTTACGGAGGCAACTCGATGAGCAGCATCCTCGTGTCGTTGGCCAGCAGCCACGACAACACCGACCGCGCCACCGTGGGTTTTGTCGTCGCCGGCGCCGCGGCTGCGTCAGGCCAGGACACCACCGTGTTCCTGTCCGCGGACGGCGCGTGGCTGGGCAAGAAGGGCGAGGCCGACAAGATCCACGAAGACGGGTTCGCCCCGCTGACCGATCTGATGGCCGGTTTCGTCGAGGCGGGGGGGAAGATCATCGTCTGCAGCCCGTGTGCGAAGAAGCGCGGCATCGCCCAGGCCGATCTAGTCGACGGATCGGTCATCGCCGGCGGTGCGGCCGTGGTCGCGCTGATGGCCGCAGGCGCCCAGACCATCTCCTATTGAGCCGATGCACCTGTCGGAGCGGCCCGCTGCCGAACTGCACGGCGGCACGATGGACTGTGGCGGCGGGCTGCTGCTGCTGTTGATGCGCAGCATCGGAAAGATCGAGACCGGACAGGTGCTGCTCGTGCATACCGAGGAGCCCTCCGTGCCGCCGGACCTCCAGGACTGGGCGCGGCTGGCCGGGCACGAGATCGTCGACTCGACAGCAGAGCACCCGCAGGGTCCATGGCGGGTCTCCGTTCGGCGCGGGGAAGCACCGTCCGTGCAAGCCCTGCACGCGGGGGCTTCCGACGACGTCTTCACCGGCGGGCCAGCGACGCCCGTCGGCGATCGTCTCTGGCTCTACAGCAACTTCCACTGCAACCTGGCCTGCACCTACTGCTGCGCCGAGTCGTCCCCGCAGGCGTCCCCGCGGTTGCTTCCCGTCGACGTCGCCCTCGCCGCCGCCGATGAGTTCTGCGCTCTCGGGGGACTCGAACTCCTCGTGACCGGCGGCGAACCGTTCCTCCACCCCCAGATCCACGTCATGATCACCGAGCTCGCGCGCAGGCTCCCGGTCACCCTGCTCACCAACGCAATGACCTTTCAGCGAGGCCCACGCCGGACAGCGCTGGAGGCCATGTCGCGCGACCGAGTCACCCTCCAAATAAGCCTCGATTCGGCCGGACCCGAGTTGCACGACCAGAACCGCGGCCCGCTGAGCCACGCCAAGACCCTCGCGGGCATCGCGCAGGCACGCGACCTTGGCTTCGCCGTGCGAATTGCCGCCACCCTGCAGGATCACGAGGCCGACACCGCCGCCAGCCTCAACGCACTGCTCGACACTTTGGATATCGAGCCCGCCAACCGGCTGATCCGACCGGTGGCCAAACAAGGATTCGCCGAGCAGGGTCAACCGGTGAGCATCGACACCCTGCACCCCGAGCTGACGATCACCGCCGACGGAATCTGGTGGCACCCAGTGGCTGTCACGGACCCCGCCATGCGTGTCGCTGACCACCCGCTCCCGCTGGCTCCCGCCCTCGCCACCATCCGCGACACCGTCGCCGTCCAAGACGCCGCCCACCGCGAAGGCCGCCGCCACGTCTTCCGCTGCGTGTAACAGGCGTCGTTTGGCGAACCCGCAGCGGACAGATGATCGGTCATCGCAAAAGCGAACGATCAAGGGGTTCCGGACGCGGCGTCAGCGCTGCCAGGTTACTGATTTCGAGCTTGCCGGCGTCTGCCCTGGTCGCTGCCCGAGCAGCGCTCGCCACTGCCTGCACGGTGGTCACCGTGCTCATTCATGGTCAGCGCAGACAGCCAAAGGAGGATAGAGGCCCGCAGGCCGCCGCATCTGGTCAAAGGTCGCATAGCGGTCATGCTCACGGCGCACTGGGCCCAGTCTGGCCAGCGACGTCATACCGCCAATCGGACCGTATGACGTCCCGGCGTGTGTCAGCGGGTAACCGGGACCGTCACCGGGGCGAAGCTGGGGATCCGCACTGAGATCGTGGTGGCCGTCGCGGGCAGGGGTGGGTACTCCGCCGTCATCTGCACCGGGACGGGACCCACGTGAAGCGGGTATAGCGAGCAGACGCAGAACTCCGTGTTGTCGGCGACCATCGTGTTGACGGCGTAGGACTTCTTGCCCACTGGGTCGATGAGTCGAACCGCGTCGGGCCAGAACCGGGCCGCCGGTGCGGTGGTGGTGAGTGTCAAGCCCTGGACCCTGATGCCCGTGGCAGATGACAGCTGCCAGGTGAGGATGGTCGATGCATCACTGCCCTGGACCGAGATGATCTCCGCCGTGGCCGGAACGGTCGGAGACGACTCAGCGCCGACCTGAGCGGCCAGCTTTCCTTCGGTCCTGGCGACAGGCGCGGGTGACGTAAAGGCCAGCACGGCTGCGGACTGGTCCTTCAGGGCTGCGGTCGCGGACCCAGACGAGGTCGATGACGACCTCGACGACGCCGACGGGGTGGGCTTGTCATCACCGGAACATCCGGCCAGTGACAGGGCGACGACCGCCGTCAAGGCGATGGAACCCATCACGGCGCGAGAGCTCGCAGCACGGCGGCGGTTCACTTGGCGCCTCCCTGCGGGGCGAAGACGACACTGACCCGGCGGTTCAACGTGCGCCCCTGGGGGGTGGTGTTGGGGGCCACTGGGTCGGCCTCACCCTTGCCCGACGTCTGCAGCTGAACACCCGCCGGGAGCAGTGGCTTGATGGCCACGGCGACAGCTGCCGCCCGACGCCTGGACAGGTCAACGTTGTGTGCCGGGGACCCGGTGTTGTCGGTGTAGCCGATGACCTGAAGGGTGCCCGCCCCACCAGCGGCCTTGACGTCGGCCGCGGCCCGCACCAGCACAGCCTGCGCCTTGGGCGAGAGGGTGGCCGAGTCGGTCGCGAACAGGACATCCGAGGCCAGCGCGACGCTGGTCTGCTTCGGGGTCGACCGCGTGGTCACAGTCCCCTCCAGATCCGCCACCGATGTCGTGAGGTCGATCACCGATTTGGCCGGTTCCAACGCGGACGCCACGGCCGGCTGGTCGACCTTGGGCCACCCCATGCCCACCAGGATGGGCTTGCTGGGGTCAACCTCGGGAGTCATCACCCCGTCCTCGACCTTGACGTGGCCAATGACCTGACCTGCGATGTACACATCGGTGAACGAGACCGGGACTGGCAACGCAGCGACCACCTGGTAAAGGACCACTGCCTGGCCACTTTGGTAGTCTCCGACGGCTCGGACATCGGTGCAGAGGCAGTTGGACAGCGGGTACTTGCGGCTGCCAGGGTCGACAACCAGCGCGGTGTAGGCCTTCTTACCGACTGGGTCCACCAGCATGCTCATGCTGAAGACAGTTGGGTCGCCCCCCGCCCGCGAGAATCCCAGGGCGTCGTTGCCAAGCGGCAAGAGACTCGGGGAACCTGACGACGTGAAGCCGATGGAGTAGTAGATGGCCGTTCCACCGGGGATTCGGCGGACCCCATGCAGGGTGACAACTGCGCTGTCACCATCGGTCTGGTGGTTGGCTTTGACCATGACCTGACCCAGGATCGGCACCCTCGGTTTGTCGACACTTGGAGCGGAACTCGCCCGCGCCGGGGATGAGGTCGTCAGCGTCAAGGCCAACAATGACCAAACCGCTGCCCCCAAGAGTGCGTCACGGCGGACGGCCAAAAGTCGCATAACAGACATGTCATCCGATAACCCTCCGGCCCCCCCAAAGCGCGAGGAACCCCGTAGTCTCGTCGCTCAGCGCTATCTCAACGCCTTAGGCATGGGTTCTTTGGGTGGGTTCCAGGACATTCCCAAGGGAGTGCAGAACTACCTGCCGATCCAGAACCCGATCGACGCACTGGGAGCGACCAAGGAGTTCGGCCAGGCTGCTGCCAAGCGGGGCTTCGTCACTGAGCAGACCTTCGACAACAACCCGAGCTCCTATCGCGCGGTCTTCGATGCGGAAGCCATCGCCAAGGTCGGTGGCGGCGCTACGGTCGAAACAGTCAACCGGAAGTCAACGGGCGCGACCTACTATGACGGCTCCAAGATGACCACGTGGAAAGGCTGTGGCGAGAAGTGAGCCAACAGGCTGGGGTTGGCGCCACGCGCAGGCTGGGCGACCTGATAGCGCGACCGTTGCGGATGTACGCACCGTTCAGCGCGGCCGGTGCCGTCCTGTTCGCGGTCGCGTCGGTGTGGCTGCTCGCCCACAGCGGGGCCGGAGTCGTCGTTTTCGCTGAAGGCCGGCCCGGGACCGCCATCACCATGCCGGCCACCGCCGCCGGTGAGTCGGTGGTCGTCTACGCGGTCACGAAGCCCGGCCAGCCCGTCCCGGACACGGAGTGCGATCTCGCCACCAGCACCGACGCATTCGCCAACCAGACATATACCGGCTTGTCGGTGACCTGGAAGGGACGAAGCCTGCGCCCGGTGTGGGGCGTTGCGCCCGGATGGCGCGCCGGTGACTCGCTCACCTGCACCGGCACCGGTTTCGAGGGTGTGGTCCTCGGGAAGAACGCCGGACTGACCTCCCTGCTGCAGGGCCTGCTCGCCGCGTTCGTCGCCGTCGGCGCGGGCATCATGGGACTGATCGGATTCGCCATCAGGCGCCGCATGGTCTGACGCAACCTCGGCGGGGCATGTCCAGCCCGACTCAGCTGTTCGGATCCGACTCGGGCTGGTCGGCCCACCAGGACAACAAGGCAGCCACCGCAGCCACGCGACCGATCGGTCCCTGGTCCACCCGGACCGGAGAAGGTGCTTGTATGCGGCGCCCAGCGCCGGTCTTGCAGCGATCCGCAGAACCCCGGCGTCTCGTTGCCGTCCACGTCGGGGCGCACCGCGTCCAGCTGGGGTGAGCACCTCCCGATAACCCAGACGCCTTGCGCGGTGAGGCCGAGGGAGGTGCCGTCATCCACAGGGGTAGGTGAGACCGTCCCACTGTCCACAGTCGGGCGACGGGGTCTGGCTGCGGCTCAATGCCGCGAACACGATGGATGTCGAGCCTGGGCTGGCCGGGCCGGCGCCCTTCGGGTCGCCTTGAGTAGCAAGGGGATTCGATGAGACGTTCATTCATTGCCCGGTGTCGGTCCATCCGCGCGAAAGCCGAGGGCGGGATGACCACCGCGGAGTATGCCGTGGGCACACTCGCCGCCTGCGCGTTCGCTGCGGTGCTGATGGCCGTCGTCCGCTCCGGCGCGATCAAGTCCGCCCTCACCGGCCTGATTACGTCCGCGCTGTCGATCGCCTCCTGATGGTGGCGTTGCGTCCGCTTCGCGCCCTGAGCCAGGGCAGGTGCCGGCCCAGGTTCCGACTTCGGCTCGAGAATCGGCAAGGTGGCGGCCGGTTCGACCAGTGCGGCATGGTCACGGCCGAGTTTGCGGTCGTGTTGCCCGCTGTCATCCTCGTACTGGCGCTGTCATTGGGGGCATTGGGATTGGCCCTGGACCAGATCCGCTGTGTGGATGCGGCGCGGGCGGGTGCGCGTGCCGCATCGCGGGGTGACAGCCCCGGGGCGGTGATCCTGGTGGCCAGCCGGGCTGCTCCGTCCAAGGCTGTGGTCACGTTGGGAATATCCGGAGACCTGGTCAGCGTCTCAGTGGTGTCCCCGCCACGCGTGGGGACAAGTCTCCTCCCCGCCTGGGTCCATGCCAGCTCGACTGCGTCGGCGGCTCTCGAGTCATCCGGCCCAGAACAATGACGAGGCCGCAGCGATGAGGGGGGCGTTGGGCATCCGGCGACGTTTGCGGGATCAACGAGGATCGGCCACTGTGGTCATGCTCGGCGTGATCGCATTGGTGTTGATGCTGACAATCACAGGCCTCATGTTGGCGAGCGCCGTTCTCGCAAGTCACCGTGCGCGGGCGGCGGCGGATCTGGGAGCGCTCGCAGCCGCAGGTGTGCTGATGCGGGGCGGACCAGTCATCGCGGCTTGTGAGTCGGCGGCGCAGGTCGCTGCGCGAAATCATGGACGGTTGCTGGTGTGCCTCGCGTCGGGAACCGAGGTGCGGCTCAGGGTCGCTGTCGTCGCGGGGGTGACCGGCGTGGGCGTCGCGAGCGCCAGGTCGCGAGCCGGACCCGGCGCGAGCGGGGAGCCGGAGCCAGGCAAGGCACCATGAGGGGGCGACCTAGCTGGTGTGGCAACCGCTGTTGGAGTCGAACCGGGCCGGTTATCGCTCAGGTTGACGAGTGCGGTTCAGAGTCTGGCTGCCGCTCGCGCTGCAGGTCTTTGTAGCCGTCCCTGTTGCCGTCCCTGTTGGCGTCTTTGCTGTCGTCTTTGCTGTCGTCTTTGCTGAGGTCGGCGCTGGGTTCGGGGTTGGTCTCGGGGTTGATCTGGGTGCTGCGTTCCTTCTGGTCACGGTCGCTACGGCTCGATCGGTGACCTCCTTCGGGGTGCGTGCCGGCGGCCGTGGCGGCCTGTTCCTTCCGCAGGTGGCGGAGTTCCTTACGTGACCGGGCCTTGCGACGGGTACCCCTGCTGATCAGAACGTAGCCGATGGCCAGCAGGAGCAGCGACACTGCGCCGGCGACGAACATGGCCAGCGGTGAAGCCGAGACCTTTAAGCCAAGGGCGGTCACGACGATAATCTGCGCGGTGGCGGACGGGGCGGTCACGGCGAACACCACGGCGCCGACAGCGACCAAGATCAACAGCAGACCGAGCACGATCATCGGGGCAGCCTCCAGAACTCTTCAAGGGTTGAAAAACTGTCGTCATCCTCTTCGATGTTACCCAGTTTCGGGATTTTCACCCGGTTTCGTGGGGCCGGGCCAGACCTAGCTACCCACACCTGGTGACCCTGCGAGGACGGCCGTCAACAGCGCGACCGCGCCCGCCTTGTCCAGGGGTTCGTTGCCGTTGCCGCACTTGGGGGACTGCACACACGACGGGCAACCGGCCGCGCAGCCGCACGCCAGGATCGCGTCCCTGGTGGCGGTCAGCCAGATCCTTGCGGCGCTGAAGCCCCGCTCGGCAAAACCGGCACCTCCGGAATGACCGTCGTAGACCAAGATGGTCGGCAGGCCCGTATCCGGATGGAGCGCCGTCGAGACGCCGCCGATGTCCCAACGATCCGATGTGGCCACCAGCGGCAGCATGGCAATGGCCGCATGCTCGGCAGCATGGGCCGCCCCCGGGATCGCGTTCTCGGAAACCCCCGCTGCATCGAGCATCTCCTCGGTCATCGTCCACCACACAGCCTTGGTGTGCAGAGTCCTCTCCGGCAGCTCGAGGGCATGCTCGCCAAGCACCTCCCCGCTGGGGAGCCTGCGGAGGAACGACGTCACCTGGGTGCGCACATCGACGCTGCCGAAACAGACTTCGACCGGGCCCCAGGCCCGCGACTGCTCAACCCGACCGATGTCGAATGCGCTCACGGATCGGGCCTGAGTGGACCAACCGGGATCCCCGGCCACGACGATTGCGTGTGAGTCTTCGACGTTGAAGTGGGCGACCACGTAGGTCTGGCCCTGGTGCACGTACACCGCCCCGGTGTGGACGCTGGATTGGGCCGCGGGACCGTCGACCGTGCCTAAGACACGCCCGGTGGACCGCTCGACAATGCGCACGGTCTCGCCGGTGCCGCGCAGGGAGACGTGGTCGGTGGCTCGTTCGGGTCGCGTCCAGAACCACCCGCCCGGTCGTCGCCGCAGCATGCCTTGGGTAACCAGCTCCTCGATCAGGCTCACCATGGACGGCCCGAAAACCTCGGCGTCGGCTACGGTCAGCGGCAGCTCAGCGGCGGCGGCGGCCAGATGCGGCCTAAGGACGTAGGGGTTCTGCGGATCCAGGACCGCAGCCTCCACCGGTCGGTCGAACAACGCCTCGGGATGATGGACCAGATAGCTATCCAACGGGTCGTCGCCGGCGACCAGAACTGCCAGTGAACGAGATCCGGTCCGGCCTGCGCGACCAGCCTGTTGCCACAGCGACGACAGAGTCCCCGGCCAGCCGGCCAGCAAGACCGCGTCCAGCCCGCTCACATCGATGCCGAGCTCAAGAGCGTTGGTCGCCGCCAAGCCTCGCAACGCTCCAGATCGGAGGCGTTGCTCCAGCTCACGTCTCTCCTCGGGCAGATATCCACCGCGGTATGCCGCCACGGCAGATCCCAGCGCGGGATCCACCTCGGTGAGCGACCTTCGCGCGCTCGCCGCGACGGCCTCGACCCCGGCGCGGGAGCGGGCGAATGCCACGGTCTGCACGCCCTCGACCACCAGGTCTGCCAACAGGTCTGCGGTCTCGGCGACGGCGCTACGGCGATGCGCCGCGTAGGGTCCGTCGACGTCGCTGTGGTCAGGGACCAGGCCGGGTTCCCAGAGGCCAAAGGTCATCGACTCTCGCGGCGACCCGTCGCGGACGACGGCACGGACCGGCATACCGATCAGGGCACTGGCCTGAGCAGCGGGGTCGGCGACCGTGGCGCTGGCGAGGATGAAGGTGGGGGAGGCACCATAGCGGGCGGCAACCCGGCGTAGGCGACGCAGCAGGGCGGCTAGGTGCGAGCCGAAAACCCCTCTGTAGACATGACATTCGTCAATCACGACGTATCGGAGAGACCTCAGGAAAGGAGCCCATCGCTCGTGGCCGGGGAGGAGTGAGTGATGCACGAGATCGGGGTTGGTCAGAACGTACTGGCAGTGGTCGCGGATCCAGCGGCGTTCGTCTGGGGGGGTGTCGCCGTCATAGGCCGCGGCCCGCAGTCCGGGGATGGCCAGAGCCGTGAGGCGCGCCACCTGGTCCGCGGCCAGCGCCTTGGTGGGGCTCAGATAAAGCGATGTGGCGCCACGACCGGACGTGGCTGCGGCGCCATCGAGGATGTCCGAGAGCACCGGCACGAGGAAGCCAAGGCTCTTGCCCGAGGCGGTGCCGGTCGAGATGACGACGTGAGAACCCCCATGAGCCCAGTCCGCCGCCTCGCGCTGATGTGACCACAGCTGCGTGATACCGGACATGCTGAACGCCGAATAGAGCTCAGGGGCGACCCAGTCGGGCCAGGGCGCGATCTGCTCATGGCGGGCAGGCACCTCATGGATGTGAACGAGCCGCTCGCTGCGCCGCCCCCTGGCCAGACGCGCGAGCACCTCCGACGGGTCAAAGGCCGATCGGGTCGCAGGCGGCGGGTTGCTGGGCATCGTCCAAACCGTATGCCGTCAAGCTAGCCTGCGGGCTAGGGTGGGTTCCTGACCGGCCGATTGCGGCCACGACAATGAGGAGCACTGCGTGGATCTGTCGATCGCCAGCGAGTCGCGCGGTGAGGTGACCGTTGTTCACGTCGGCGGCGAGATTGACGTCTACACCGCTCCTATGTTGCGCGAACATCTGGACGAGCACATCGCGCAGGGTCGCCACCGTCTCGTGGTCGACCTCGAGGACGTTCCGTTCATGGACTCGACTGGTCTTGGGGTCCTGGTCGGGCGGCTCAAGCTCGTGCGGGTCAAAGATGGCACGCTCTCCCTGGTGTGCTCGAGCGAGCGCATCCTGAAGGTCTTCTCCATCACTGGCCTCGACAAGGTCTTCCAGATCTTCGCCAGCCTCGATGACGCTCTGGGCGCGACCGCCTGAAGCATCGGGGCGACCGTCCGAAGCCTGGTCGCGACCGCCTGACGTCCTGAGCGGGACGGTCGTTCGCGCCCGACTCTCCGGGCCTCTACAATGACCGCCAGCACACCTGCCACGGCAGGTGTGAGCCGCGTCACGAGGGTACTCGCTGGTACACGCCAAGAGATTCCGTCTGGCGCACGTCCGAATGCGATCCATTGTCCCTCAGGAGGATTTGAATGCCAGGCCTTATCCGAGCCGCCGGCGCTACGCCTTTGACCGTGACAGGCACCAACCTCACGTTGGTCATCGTCGTCGCCGTCATCGCCGTCGTGGCGTTGATCATGGGTGTCGTCTTCCGCCGGCAGGTTCTTGCCGCTGACCCCGGCACCGCCAAGATGCAAGAGATCGGCCTGGCCGTCGAGGAGGGCGCCCACGCCTATCTGGCTCGGCAGTTCAAGACCTTGTCCGTCTTCGTGGTCATCGTCTTCTTCCTGCTGATGGCTCTGCCTGCGGACACTGCGGGGATCCGCTTCGGCCGTTCCGGCTTCTTCGTGCTCGGGGCAGTCTTCTCCGCGGCCGTCGGGTACTTCGGGATGAGCCTCGCGGTCAAGGCCAACGTGCGCGTCGCCTCGGCCGCCAACAACTCGGGCCGGGACGAGGGCATGCGCATCGCTTTCCGCACCGGTGGCACGGTCGGCATGATGACCGTGGGTCTGGGCCTGCTGGGTGCCGCCTCGGTGGTGCTCCTCTACAAGGGCGATGCCCCCAAGGTTCTCGAGGGCTTCGGGTTCGGTGCAGCTCTGTTGGCCATGTTCATGCGGGTCGGCGGCGGTATCTTCACCAAGGCCGCAGACGTCGGCGCCGACCTGGTCGGCAAGGTCGAGGCCGGCATCCCCGAGGACGACCCGCGCAACGCGGCGACGATCGCGGACAACGTGGGCGACAACGTGGGCGACTGCGCCGGCATGGCCGCCGACCTCTTCGAGTCGTATGCCGTGACGCTGGTCGCCGCACTCATCCTGGGAAAGGCCGCCTTCGGCGAACAGGGACTCGTGTTCCCCCTGATCGTCCCGGCCATCGGCGCACTGACCGCCATCCTGGGTGTCTACATCACCAAGCCTCGCCCGGGCGAGAACGGCCTCGTGGCGATCAACCGCGGCTTCTTTATCTCCGCGGCCGTCTCAGCGGTGCTCTCGGCAGTTGCCGCATACGTGTACCTGCCGGCCAGGTTCGCCGACCTCGTTGGCGTCCCGGACGCGATCAAGGCTTTGGACAGCCAGAAGCTGATCTTCCTGCAGCTCAATCCCCGCGTGGCGGCGACGCTGGCCGTCTTCATCGGGATCGCCCTCGCCGCTGTCATCCTGATGCTCACCGGGCACTTCACCGGCACTGACAAGCGCCCCACGATGGACGTTGCGCGGACGTCGTTGACCGGCGCGGCCACGGTCGTTCTGTCAGGCATCGGCGTCGGCCTCGAGTCGGCGGTGTACACCACGGTCATCATTGGTGCCGCCGTCTACCTCGCCTTCCTGCTGGGTGGCGGATCCATTGCGCTGGCGCTGTTCCTGGTCGCCCTTGCCGGCTGTGGTCTGCTGACCACGGTGGGCGTCATCGTGGCCATGGACACCTTCGGCCCGGTCTCCGACAATGCCCAGGGCATCGCCGAGATGTCTGGCGACGTTCACGGCGATGGAGTCCAGGTCCTGACCGAGCTGGATGCAGTCGGAAACACCACGAAGGCCATCACCAA
>JBBQUB010000084.1:0-11410 GCA_038212865.1 Actinomycetales bacterium | reverse complement strand
TTTTGCGCGCCCCCGGGGCGGGGTGGGGGGGCCGCCCCCGCGGGGTGTTTTCTTTGGCCCGGCCCCACATCTGGACCGCCCGCCCCCGGCCCCCCAGCGGGGGGCCGGGAGCCGGGCTGCTCGACCTCGTCGGCGCTTCCTCGGCGGAGGACAGTTCTACGAGGCCGGTCCTATGAGTCGGTGTAGGCATTCATCGCAGCACGCAGGTTCTTACCCGTGCGGGTGCGCCTGGTCAGCTCGATTCCCAGGGCAGCCCGGAGCTCGACACCCTCGGTGGAACGAGCGCGGATGGCGCCCATGATGGAGTCCGCGACCTCGTGCACGTGGGGCGAGAGGTCGGCATGAAGCGGATCGTAGGACTTGGTGGCGTTCAACATGACGCTGGCCAGGATCTCTACGGGGTCGGGTTGGATATTGCTCATTGGGCATCTCCTGCGTAGGGATCGGATCGAGCGAGCCACATACGGACCGCCCATCCCCGCTGACATGGAGCTAAGCAGATCCCCCTGCGCACGGAGGTTCCGATGGTCGTCCGGATGCCTCTGTACTTTACCGCCCGGGGTATCCACCGAGCTCGGCGGGTGCCTACCGCTTGCGTGCGATGGTGAGCCCGTCGAAGGCAGTCAGCAGCACGGCTTCAACCCGGTCATCGGCAGCAACCCTGTCGTTGAACCTCCGAAGCGCCACGGTGTCCTCGTCGGTGATGCTCTCCTCGACCACCCGTCCGCTCCACAGCACGTTGTCGACCAGGAGCACACCCCCGGGGCGGACTCGAGGAACCAGCTCGTCCCAGTAACCGATATAGCCGGTCTTGTCGGCATCGATGAAGACCAGATCAATGGCGGCCTCATGCGGCAGACGCCGCAAGGTCTTCAGGGCTGGGGCAATGCGCAGCTCGATGCGATCGCGCAGACCCGCTTCTTCCCATGCCCGCAGGCCAAGGGCTGTCCACTCCTCGCTGATATCGCAGCACAGCAGCGAGCCGCCAGCAGCCAGTCCGCGAGCGATACAAAGGGCGGAGTAGCCGGTGAAGGTGCCGACCTCCACGGCTCGACTGGCGCCGACAAGACGGGCCATCATCGTCAGCAGCTGCCCCTGGTCATCGCCGATCTGCATCCCAGCGACATCACCCAGTGCCTGGGTCCTGGAGCGCAGCCGGTCAATAACCGGCTCCGGTGGCCAGCTGCCGTGGGCGGCGGCGTAGTCACGGACCTCGTCAGTCACGGTGAAGTTACGCATCCCCAAAGGGTAGTGCGACGGTCGGTCAACTTGCCTTGGGAGAAGGATGCTCGTCGCCACGAGGCGGCGCCAGTCCAGTCGTGCAAAACGGTGGCGGCTCGCCTTGGCTGAACGGGCTGAGTTTGTCGCTGAGCGGCAAAGTTTGCGGCGAACCTCTCCACGCGGACCGTCAGCGGTGACGGTCTTGGCGCAGGTGATGGGACGAACGATTCCAGTGCAGTGCTCCAGCGGCTCGGCGGCCTTCGACTTGGGGGACCGCGACCGACGAGTGAGAGCGCCAGGCTCAGGCCTCGCGCTGGACGATCTCCTCCTGGTTGGCGCTGAGTCCGCCGGCCAGGCACAAGGCATCCAGGGGTGTATTGCGCTTGATCACGGCCAGCGCGATCGGTCCGAGCTCGTGGTGGCGCGCGACCGACGTCAGCCGACCGACGACCCGGCCATCGACCTCAACCTCGGCGCCGCGCTCGGGCAGGGTGTGACCGGATCCGTCCAGATGCAAGAACACCAGCCGGCGTGGTGGTCGCCCCAGGTTGTGCACGCGAGCGACCGTCTCCTGCCCGCGATAGCACCCCTTGTGCAGGTGAACGGCGGTGCGCAGCCAGTCGACCTCGTGCACGATCGTCCGCCCGTCGGTCTCGAAACCCAGACGCGGACGCCAGGCGGCAACGCGTAGCGCCTCCGCGGCCCACATCCCCGCCAACGGGCGGTCCCCGATCGCCTGCTCCAGCTGGTCGCGGGGGACGATCAGCTCGCGCCATGGACGCTCACTTCCCGGGTGTTTCGCCGGGTCAACGAGCGCGCTGTATGCCGCAGTGTCACCGACCATAAGTGGCCACGGGTCGCTCCAGGCAAGGGGCTCCGCAGAGGTGGTTTCGGAGCGCATCGGCTCACCGATCACGGCGTAGTCGACGCTGACGTCGCTGACCTCGACGCGCAGCATGAAGCGCATCGAGTCCAGCCAGGACGCGAGCGCCTTCGCCGTGCCGGGCTCTACGGTGACCCAGGTGGTCTGGCCGTCGTCCACCAGGTGCAGGTCGTGCTCGATATGCCCCTTGGGGCTCAGGACCAGCGTCTCGACCGACGTGTGAGGAGCCAGCCCCGTCAGCATCTGAGTGGTCAGCGAGTGCAACCAGGAAATTCGGTCCGGACCGGTGATCGTGAGGACCCCGCGGTGGGACAGGTCCACCGCGGCCAGGCCTTCGACCAGGAGTCGCTGCTCACGCAGGGGATCGCCGTAGTGCGCAGCAACGCCGGTATCGACGCCCTCGCCGCTCACCGCCCCGGGTCGGCTCAACAACGGGCTGGCCGGCAGCAAGGGGCTCGGCTGCGCGACGGTGGGGGAGCTCACTGCGCCTCCGGGTCGGATCTCAACGGGGTCGCCTGGGCTGAACACGCTTCGCACCATCCGTGTATGGCCATGTGTTTCATGTCGGCGACAAAGCCGTGGCGGGTCAAAAGATTCCCCACGAACTGGTCGGCCGTGGCGACCTCGCTCTCGATGACCACCCCGCAGACCAGGCAGACGAGATGCACGTGGTCGGCGTGGTCGGCCAGATGATAGGTCGGCGAGTGGTGGTCGAGGTGGGTATGGGAGACCACGCCGACCTGCTCGAGCGCTTCAAGGTTTCGATAGATGGTGGACAACGACAGGGCCGGCCCGCCATCTCGACCGACGGCCGCAGCGAGGCCGTCCGGCGTGGCGTGTCCGAGCGCCGTGACCGCAGAGATGATCCGCTCGCGTTGGGGGGTCAGCCGCATGCCCCTGGCCCTCAGGGATTCGCCAATGTCCCTCATACCAACGAGCCTACTCGTCGGTCTTCGTGTGGTCCCTACGATCCGGCTCCGCTCAGCCCACTCGGTTGAGCTTGGCCGACAGGTGGCTCTGCAGGTTCTGGCCCACGGCAGCCATGTCCATCGCATAGAGCAGCTGGGAGCCCACCAGCCCATACATCCGCGACCCGGCGTTGTACTCCTTGGCGGCGGGGCTGCGCAGAACCCCGTCGGTGCGTAGATGGACTGCGGGCCGCTCAGGGTCACGGCGACCGACATACATCTCGATGATGCCGGTCGGGTGGGTCAGCAACAGCTCAATCTCCCCGTCGTCAAGGACCCGCCAGAACCCCAGCTCGGTGGCCAGCGGCCGCACCTTTGCTCCGGCGTCATCCAGCAGCCAGGTGCGGCTGCGCCACTCCAGGAAGGGACGGCCGTCGTGGGAGCAGACGATCTCCTGGCCGAAGTTGGCCGACTCGATGGTCGGATAGCCGACGACGCCGACGCCCTCCCATCGTCCGGCCAGCCAAGCGAGGGGCGCGAGGGCGGGGGGCAGGGTGACATCAAGTTCGAAGGCCATATCAGGGTCGATCGTAGCCTTGACCCCATGCCGCCGACCTCGCGCCAACTGATCATCAAGCTCACTACCGGGATCGAATCTCCCGAAAAGCTGTCCCAGGCGTTCACGGTTGCGGCCACCGCCGTGGCCAGCGGCGCGCAGGTCAGCCTCTGGCTCACGGGGGAGTCCACGTGGCTGGCCGTTCCAGGGCGAGCCGAGGAGTTCTCGCTGCCCCACGCCGCTGACCTGTCCGACCTGCGCGATGCCATGATCGCCGGCGGCGCCCTCACGGTGTGCAGCCAGTGCGCGGCTCGCCGGGATCTCGTCCAAGGCGATCTGCTGCCAGGAACACTGATCCGGGGGGCGGCCGCATTTGTCGAGGAGGTCCTGGCCGACGGCGCCCAGGCGCTGGTCTACTGACCCTTGCTCCATTCAGGCCACTTTGCTCAGTTCAGGCCGGTTTTCGAGCCGAAAACGGCGGCAGAAAGCGGCCTGAACTGAGCAAAGCCCGCCCGGCCAAGAGTCAGCCCAGACGCCGCGCACCGACCCACCCAGCGAAGACCGCAGGGGCTCAGCCGACGAACAGCCGGCCGACGACGTAGACCACGACGCCGGCCGTCAGCACTGAGGCGCTGGCGCTCACCAGCTGCGATCGAGAGCCGCTGATCGCCGGCAGCATGGCCAGCACCCGACGAAGCGCATGACTGACCCCGGCGGCGAGCACCCCCAGGAGGGCGGCCGTACCCCATCCAACGACACCTGAGGCGAGGCCGACGCCGATCGCGACGACCCCGCCGGCCAGCATCGCCATCGGGAGCAACCAGGCGCGAAACCGCGGGAGGTCCCCGAGTAGGTCGGTGAGTGTGGACACGGCGATGGCACCGGCGGCAAGAGCCACCACCCAGGCGCCGTGCGAAGTGCGCGGCAGCACCACGAAACAGGCGCCCGAGACCACGATCGCGATCGCCGTGGTGTTTGAGGCGATGGACTCAACGAGCCGTGGACGGCCGTCCCTGCGGGCGAGCTGGTGGATGAACGCGACGATGACGGAGCCGGCCAACGCCGCCGGCATCCAGCCCAGCAGGGGGTCGGCGCGCGTCGCCAGCGCCGTCCCGATCGCCGCCGCGGACCCCACGGCCAGAACGAATGCGGTGCCGCGCGGACTGGGCAAAACCAACAGGCCCGACCAGCCCCACGCCATGACACCTGCAGGGAGGGCCACAGCGACGGCGACCAGCAGCGGCCCCGCAAACGCACTGATCGTCAACAGGGCGGCGAGGGCGATGACGGCGACCGCCACGAGCGGCTGTCTGTGCATCTCGGGAACGGGGACAATCACCGGCCCGGCGGCCGCGGCAGCGGCACGCAGCTGCGAACGTGTCATCGCGGGGGGGTCCGGCATGGCATCGGTCACGCTGGGCATTGTCCCATCACCCGCCTGCAAACGGCGGCAACACCTCGATGGTGGTCCCCTCCGACAACGGCTCAGCGGCGCTCACCTGACGTCCGTCCAGCAGGTACGTGGACACCCCCAGGACCACACCCAGGCCGGTATGCGCGGCCGCGGCCGCCTTCAGCACGTCACCGACAAGGTGGCCATCAAAGCTCTCACTGTCGCACCCAGCCGCCGCTCGGGCCGACGCCCAGTAGCGGATCGTGACGGTCACGGACGTGCCGGTCACCACCGACGGGCCACTCGTCATACCGGTATCTCCTGCGGGTGTAGGGGTCTCATGAGGCGGATTAGCGCCCCGAACTGCGGGGTACTGACCTATTCTGCCAATCGTGGCCCACTTGTTGCTGCTGACCAACTCCTTGGCGCCCAGCGCCGAGGTGCTGCCGGCCCTTGCACTGCTGAGCCACCACGTGCGCATCATGCCCGCCGAGCCTGCTGCCCTCGTCGAGCGGCCGGTCGCCGACGCCATCCTCGTGGACGCGCGCCGCGAGCTCGCCGCGGCCAAGTCACTGTGCCGGTTGCTGCGAGCCACCGGCGTCTCGGTGCCGCTACTGGCGATCCTGACCGAGGGTGGCCTGGCCGGGCTGACCGCCGAATGGGGGGTCGACGACGTCCTGCTGGACATCGCCGGACCGGCCGAGGTCGAGGCCCGGATCCGGCTGTCGATCGGCACGCTTGCCCTTTCCGGGGAAGACGACCCGGCCAACGCCCAGATCACCGCAGGCGACCTGGTCATCGACGAGACCACCTACTCGGCAAGGGTCGGCGGGCGCGTGCTCGACCTGACCTACAAGGAGTTCGAGCTGATCAAGCACCTCGCGCAGCACCCCGGCCGGGTCTTCACCCGGGCGCAGCTGCTGCAGGAGGTGTGGGGCTATGACTACTTCGGCGGGACCCGAACCGTGGACGTGCACGTGCGACGACTGCGGGCCAAGCTGGGACTTGAGCACGACATACTCATCGGGACCGTGCGCAACGTCGGCTACCGCTTCGTGCCCGAGTCCTCGCCGCGTGAGAGCGAGTCAGAGCGCGAGTCACTGACAGACGCCTGAGGGCATGATGGCGCCATACCGCGCACGTCTTCGGGCACGTGCGGCCAAACGACCCACAGACCGCGCCATACCGCGCACGTCTTCGGGCACGTGCGGCCAAACGACCCGGAGAAGACCACAAGAGCGCCAGCTCACGGCCTCGTGATGGAATGCCGCCATGCGGCTGGACAACGTGGAGCGACTTGACGCCGGGCAGCTGTCCGCAGTGATCGCCCTCAGTGAGGCGGCCGCAGCCGTCGATCACGTGACGCCGTTGTCCGAGCAGGTGCTGCTCGCGGCTCGAGACGGCAGCTCGCCCGGTTCGGCGCACTTCCTCGCGCAAGACGGCACGCACCTCTCGGGCTATGCCCATCTCGCGCGGGGGCCCGCCGGCGAGGCCTCGACCGCAGAGGTCGTGGTGGACCCGGCAGATCGGCGACGCGGCGTCGGGACCGCGCTGATCCGCGCCCTCGAAGCAGTTCTCGAAGCAGCCCGCGACGATCACCCAGAAGCTGCCTTCATACTCGAGGTCGCGACTGCCCGGCCGGACGCCGCGACACTTCAGATCTGGTCGCACGGCCATCTCGACGGCGCCCGCACGTTGGCCGCCCGCGACGGCTACTCCGCCGTCCGTGAGCTGTGGGCGATGGGCCGCTCACTGCGATCCGACGTCGACCCGCAGCCAGCCGACCTCGACTCCCTGCCAGCGCATGCCGACCTCGACTCCCTGCCAGCGCGCGCCGACCCGCTGCCCGAGGTCCGCCTCCCCGAGGGCTTCCGGTCCCGACCTTTTGTCGTCGGCCAGGATGAGGATGCCTGGCTGGGGGTGAACGCCCGAGCCTTCGCCGACCACGCCGAGCAGGGCCTAATGACCCGCCACGACCTCGACCTGCGAATTGCCGAACCCTGGTTTGACGCAACGGGATTCATCCTCATCGAGGACACGCGGGGCGCCGCGCCGACGCTGGCTGCCTCGCACTGGACCAAGGTCGTACCCGCCGCCGAGCCTGCGGTGAGCCCGACGCAGGGCGAGGTCTACGTGGTTGGCGTCGACCCGGCATACCAGGGGCTTGGGCTCGGCCGGGCGGTGACGGTCCTGGGGCTGGCCCACCTGCGCGAGCGGGGCCTGACCCAGGCCATGCTCTATGTCGACGCCGACAACACGGCGGCGGTGGCGACATACTCTCGGCTGGGATTCACGCCCTTCGGGGTGGATGTGATGTATTCGCACGCCGTTCACTCGCCAGTGCCACGATAGGGACATGAGTGCGCACACAGCCAGGTCCTCGAACGGGCGCTTCATGCGCCTGGTGCCGAACGCGGGCCAGCCGGTCGACCCCGACGCACTGCCCGAAGACCGCTTCCTGGACCGTGAGCTCTCCTGGCTGCAGTTCAACGAGCGCGTCCTGGAACTGGCCGCCGACGACTCGGTGCCACTGCTTGAGCGCGCCCGATACCTGGCCATCTTCGCCAGCAACCTCGACGAGTTCTTCATGGTCCGCGTGGCCGGCCTCAAGCGCCGTGTCGCCACCGGCCTGGCCGTGCGCTCCGCCTCCGGCCTCGAACCGCGCGAGGTTCTCGAACAGATCTCCATGGTCGCCCACGAGCTGACGGCCATACATGCCCGCGTGTTCGACGACCAGGTGCGCCCTGCCCTGATCGAGGAGGGCATCACCATCGTGCGCTGGGACGAGCTCAGCGGCGGTGAGAAAGACGGGCTCCACGGGATGTTCCGGGACCAGATCTTCCCGGTACTCACCCCCCTGGCCGTCGACCCCGCACACCCCTTCCCTTACATCTCGGGGCTCTCTCTCAACCTGGCCGTGCTGCTGATCAACCCCAAGACCCAGATCGAGCACTTCGCCCGCGTCAAGGTGCCGATGTTGCTGCCTCGCTTCGTCCAGGTCCAGACGCCCGACTCGGCGCTGGCCCATCTGTATGACGCCCGCTTCGTTCCCCTCGAGGACATCATCGCGGCGCACCTGGACCAGCTGTTCCCGGGCATGGAGGTCAGTGAGCACTTCACCTTCCGGGTCACTCGCAACGAGGACCTCGAGGTCGAGGAGGACGACGCCGAGAACCTCCTCACCGCCCTCGAGAAGGAGCTCACCCGACGTCGCTTCGGCCCGCCGGTGCGCCTTGAGATCGCCGAGGACATGGACGACCACGTGTTGGACCTGCTCGAGCGTGAGCTGGGCGTGCACACCGACGAGGTCTATCGCCTGCCCGCACCGCTGGACCTGCGGGGGCTCGACGTGCTGGCCGACCTCGAGCGCTCGGAGCTGAAGTATCCCGCCTTCGTGCCCAAGACCCACCCCGACCTGGCCGTCGTCGAGAGCTCACACGCCGGCGACATCCTGGCGTCCATCCGGGCCAAGGACATCCTGCTGCAGCACCCCTACGACTCGTTCTCGACCTCGGTGCAGGCCTTCATCGAGCAGGCCGCGGCGGACCCGCGGGTGCTCGCCATCAAGCAGACGCTCTATCGAACCAGCGGCGACTCCCCTGTCGTGGACGCGCTGATCGATGCCGCGGAGGCCGGCAAACAGGTGCTCGCCGTCGTCGAGATCAAGGCCCGATTCGACGAGCAGGCCAACATCTCCTGGGCTCGCAAGCTCGAGCATGCAGGCGTTCACGTGGTCTATGGAATCGTCGGGTTGAAGACCCACTGCAAGCTGGCGCTGGTCGTCCGCCAGGAGCCCGACGGGCTGCGTCGCTACTGCCACATAGGCACCGGCAACTACAACCCCAAGACCGCACGCCTGTATGAGGACGTCGGTCTGCTCACCTGCAACCCTGCGGTCGGCGAGGACCTGACCCGGCTGTTCAACCAGCTCTCGGGATGGGCACCACGGAGCAAGTTCCGGCGGCTGCTCGTGGCACCGCGCTCGGTCCGCTCCGGCCTGATCGACCACATCGAGGCCGAGATCGCGGGCGCGCAGGCGGGGCGCGGCGGCTATGTCGGCTTCAAGCTGAACTCGATCGTCGACGACCAGATGATCGATGCGCTCTACCGCGCCTCGCAGGCTGGCGTCGACGTCGACCTCTGGGTCCGCGGCATCTGCGCCCTGCGGCCCGGTGTCACGGGCCTGTCCGAGAACATCCGGGTGCGCTCGATCCTGGGCAGGTTCCTGGAGCACTCGCGGGTGTTCATCTTCGGGGGCAACCCGGCCGGGGGCACCGATGGCGGTCGTGCTGGCGGGGGTGCTGGCGGTCGTGCGGGCGGTGGTGCTGGCGGTCGTGCGGGCGGTGGTGCTGGCGCCGGTGGCGGTGGCGGCGGGCCGATCGTCCTCATCGGCAGCGCCGACATGATGCACCGCAACCTCGACCGCCGCGTCGAGGCCCTGGTTCGGCTCTCGGACCCGGCGCACATCGCGGACATGAAGTCCCTGATGGACATGGGCATGAGCGACGACGTGTCGAGCTGGCACCTCGGCGGCGACGGCCAATGGACCCGACATTCCCGGGACAAGCACGGCAACCTGCTGCTCGAGCTACAGGGCGCGCTGATCGAGAGCAACGCCCGGCGCCGACGCAAGGTCCGTCGCCTGTGACTGCAACGGTCGGCCCGGACCCAGTGATCGGCCGGTCATGATGGACTCCGTGACCCCGGCCGGCGCGGAGGCCGTGATACCGGCTGCCGGAGCCCTTCCTTGGCGTCGCCGAAATGCGCAGCTAGAGGTCGCCCTCGTCCACCGGCCCCGCTATGACGACTGGTCCTGGGCCAAGGGCAAGCTCGATCCAGCCGAGGACTGGCCGGTCGCGGCTGTGCGAGAGGTCTTCGAGGAGACCGGGCTTCAGGTTCGCCTCGGGCGCCCCCTGCCCAGGGCGGAGTACCCCGTCCTGAACGCCGCAGGCCAGCCCGCACGCAAGAAGGTGCGCTACTGGTCGGCTGAGGTCGTGGGTGGTGACGGGGACCTGGTCAACGAGATCGACCAGGTCGCCTGGCTCGATGTCGAAGCGGCCACTGCCCGGCTCAGCTACGCCCGTGACCGCGACCAGCTTCACGCCCTGGTTCGGGCGGACCATGCCTGGACGCTGACCTCCTGGCCACTGGTGATCGTCCGCCACGCCAAGGCCCTGCCCCGCTCGAGGTGGTCCGAGGCCGACACGCTGCGGCCGCTGGACGCCCGGGGCCGCGAGCGCGCCGAGGCGCTGGTTCCGATCCTGGCGGCATACGGCGTCACTCGCGTGGTCACCTCCCCATCCGTGCGTTGCCTCGACACACTCCTGCCCTATGCCGTCTCAGCCGGGCTGGGGACGCGACTCAAGGTCGGGCTCTCCGAGGAAGGTTTCGCCCAGCGGCCTTCGCGCGCCCGGCATCAGCTCACCCAGGTGCTCGAGCGCGGCGACCCGGCGGTTCTGTGCAGCCATGGGCCGGTCCTGCCGGTCCTGTTCGAAGCACTCTCCGGCATTGCCGACTCGGGAGACTCCCCCGCGAAGGTCGCCCTGTCCGACATGGCTCATCACGGCATCGGCAAGGGTGAGGCACTGGTGGTCCATGTGGTCGGCACCGGAGCCCATGCCCGCGTCGTCGACGTGGAGCGCTATCCCGCCCGCTGACCCCTTGCTCATCTCAGGCCGGTTCTTTGGCCGAAACTGGGGCCGTCGAGCGGCCTGAAGTGAGCAAGGGCGGTGTTTGGCTGCGGCCGGCAGGCATCCGAAGGCCGTATGCCGTTCATGTTGCGTTAACCCGCCACGGTCCATGGCGTCACCCAGCCTCCCTACCCTTGCTCGCGACGGGCACCAGCGCCCGCCGTCATTGGTCCCTGCATCGGAAGGCTCCAAAACCGTGAAGATCCAGTCTCGTTGGCGAATCACCAGCCTCACGAGTGTTGCCCTGGCCGGCGCGCTCGCCCTGTCTGCCTGCGGCTCCGACAACAACGTGACCGCAACCCCCGGCGCGGGTAACGGGGCGGCGAACGCGGCCGACTGCGCCACCGGCACCCTGAACGGCGAGGGCTCATCGGCCCAGAAGAACGCCATCGAGGAAGCCATCCGCACTTTCCAGGAGAAGTGCAATGGCGCCACCGTCAACTACGCCGCAACCGGTTCCGGCGCCGGCATCAAGCAGTTCCTCGCCGGCCAGGTGGACTTCGGCGGGTCCGACTCCGCACTGAAGACCAAGGAGAAGGACGGCAAGATCGAGGCCGATGATGCGGCAAAGGCCTGCGGATCACCGGCATGGAACCTGCCGATGGTCACCGGTCCGGTCGCGTTCACCTACAACCTCAAGGGTGTTGACAAGCTCATCATCACCCCCGATGTCGCAGCCAAGATCTTCAACGGCGTCATCACCAAGTGGAACGACCCGGCTATCACGGCGATCAACAAGGACGCCACGCTGCCGGACCT
>JBBQUB010000083.1:0-11593 GCA_038212865.1 Actinomycetales bacterium | reverse complement strand
GTCTTCCGATGCCACTGTGGCGTCCCCCGACGCCACGTCAGACCGCCCCGGCGGCGTCGAGGAGGGACTCCGCGCTGGGCGCGGTCCCGGTGCTGTCGACGACGACACCGTCGCGCAGGAACACCACGCGGTCGGCCCATGCCGCATGCCGGGCTTCGTGGGTCACCAGCAGCCCGCCCACCCCGGCGTCGCAGCGCGCCCGCAGCACGCGCAGCACGTCCTCGCCGGTCTGGGAGTCGAGCGCGCCGGTCGGCTCGTCGGCCAGCACCAGCCGTCGATTGCCCACCAGGGCTCGGGCGATGGCCACGCGCTGCTGCTGGCCGCCAGACATGTGCTCGGGGTAGCGGTCGGCAAGCTCGGCGATCCCCACCGTCTCAAGGGAGTCGAAGGCGATCCGCCGGGCCTTCCTGACTCGCTCGCCGTCCAGCTCGAGGGGGAGCGCCACGTTCTCCACCGCGGTGAGGGAGGGGATCAGGTTGAAGTCCTGGAAGACGAATCCCAGCGATCGTCGCCGCAGGGCGGCCAGGTCGCGCAGGCTCATGGCGCCCACGTCTGCGCCCTCGACGACCACCCTGCCGCTGGTCGGCTGGTCCAGCCCACCGGCGAGGTTGAGCAGCGTCGACTTGCCGGAGCCGCTCGGACCCATGACCGCGACCAGCTCCCCCGCATGCACGGTCAGGGTCACGCCATCGAGCGCTCGCACCGTGGTCTCACCATGACCGTGAACACGAGAGACGTTGTCCAGCAACAGGATTGGGCTGGTAGTCATCGCGACGCCTCCTCAGACGACCGGTCGCCATACACCCGTGTCGTATCGCGGGTGCGCGCCTCGGGTACGCTCGTCGCCTCTCGAGCCAGCCGGGTCTCGACGTGGTCGAGCCAGCGAATCTCGGCCTCGGCGGCATACACAAGGTTGTCCAGGACCAGCAGCCAGGCGAGCTCGTTGCGTTGTCCGGTGGTGCGACTGCCGGCCTCGTCCGAGGTCGTGCGCTTGAGCTTGGTGAGGTCCTGGAGGTGACGCAACGTGGCGGTCCGCTGGGTCTGGACCATCTGCTGGATGTCGACGCCCGGCACGGTGACGGCCAGGGCCAGCTTGATGACGAGCTCATCGCGGGGAGTATCGCCGCGGTCCACTGGTGCGGCCCACCAACGAGTGACCTCGGACCGCCCGTGGTCGGTCAGCCGATAGGCGATCCGACCCTCGCCATCGGCCCCACCGGCGGCCTCGACCAGGCCGTCCCGCTCCAACCGGGACAGGGTCGTGTAGACCTGCCCGACGTTGAGCGGCCAGGTGCCCCCCGTGCGTGACTCGAACTCCGTGCGCAGCTGCGCGCCATACATCGGCTCCTGCGCCAGCAGCGCCAACAACCCCCGTCGGATCGACATCCAACTCCCCTTTGCGCGTCGCCTTGATACTGAGTATTGCATCTGCTTGGGCGACGGTATACCGAGTATCTCCAGGCGTCAAGAATGGCGTCGTGCGGCGTTGCGGCGGCCGGCGCCTTCAGGCGTGCGAGGAAGTCTCATAGAGTCACGCTCATGGCTCATTCATTCGACACCGACACCGAGGCGGCCGGGCTGTGTGCCTTCATCGATGCCTCACCATCACCATTCCACGCCTGCGCTGAGGCGGGAAAGATGCTCGAGGCCGCCGGCTTCAGTCTCCTCGCGGAGACCGACGCTTTTCCGATCGAGGGCGGCCGCCACTTCCTGATCCGTGGTGGTGCGCTGGTCGCCTGGAGCACCGAGCGGGCGGGCGGTCCGGCTACCCCGTTCCGCGTCGTCGGCGCCCATACGGACAGCCCGAACCTTCGCATCAAGCCTCAGCCCGACCTCACGCGCGCCGGCTGGCAGCTGCTCGGCGTCGAGCTCTACGGTGGACCCCTCTTCAACTCCTGGCTCGACCGCGACCTCGGCCTCTCTGGGCGCGTGTCGGTCCGTGGCAGCGACGGGGTCGAGACCCGGCTGGTCATCATCGACGAGCCGGTTCTGCGGGTGGCCCAGCTGGCACCCCACCTTGACCGCGCTGTCAACGAGGGCTTGTCGCTCAACCCCCAGCAGCACCTGACCCCGCTGTGGGGAGTGAGCATCGAGCCCGGGGACTTCCGTGGCTACCTCGGTGCCGCAGTGGGTGTGGACAGCGCCGATGTCCTGTCCTGGGACGTGATGACCCATGACCTGCAGCCATCGCGACGGATCGGCCGGGACCTCGACCTGATCGCCGCGCCGCGTCTGGACAACCTGGCGACCAGCTACGCCGGAGTGCGGGCGCTGGTCGACGCAGTCGGCGGTGCCAGCCGTGGTCCCGAGTCTTCGTCATCCGAGTCAGCGGTGGCGTCGGCTTTGGCGTCGCCGCACGCGTCAGCAATGGCGTCGCCGTCGATCCCGGTGCTCGTCCTTTTCGACCACGAGGAGGTCGGCAGCCAGTCCGAGCGTGGCGCCATGTCGACGCTGCTGCCCTCGGTGCTCGAACGCCTGGTGATCTCGGCCGGCGGTGGTCGCGAAGACTTCCTTCGGGCCCTGGCAGGGACCGTAATCGCGTCCGGTGACATGGCGCATGCAACCCACCCGAACTATCCCGAGAAGCACGAGCCGCAGCACCAGATCGCGATCAACGGTGGCCCGGTGCTCAAGACCAACGTCAAGTTGCGCTACGCGACCGACTCCGTTGGCGCGGCAGCCTTCGTCACAGCCTGCGACCAGGCTGGTGTACCGGTGCAGCAGTTCGTCAGCCGCAACGACCTGCCCTGCGGCTCCACCATCGGTCCGATGACGGCCGCGCTGACCGGTGCCACGACGGTGGACTTCGGGGCGCCGATGTTGTCGATGCACTCCGCCCGCGAGCTGTGTGGTGCCAAGGACCCCGCGATGTATGCCGGCGCCCTGGCCGCCTTCCTCTCCCCGCAAACTTAAGGAGTGTGTCGGCCTCCACCCCGCAAACCTAGGTCGCTTGCAGGCCCTTTCGAGCTGGCAAACCTCAGCAGTCTGCCGACCTCAACCCGGCAAGCTCGTCGCCCTGCGCATACCACGTGGGGAACCTGCGGTGTCCGACATACACCCGCGGGTCTAGCCTGCGAGCACCTGCTCGCTC
Organism: Actinomycetales bacterium; assembly: GCA_038212865.1. Taxonomy (GTDB): domain Bacteria; phylum Actinomycetota; class Actinomycetes; order Actinomycetales; family Dermatophilaceae; genus UBA4719. Next base: position 8,502 of record JBBQUB010000083.1, on the reverse strand, counting down.
ATCGCTCCGGAGGTTCCCGCTGTGCCCAAGCTCGTGTACGACTTCGCCGAAGGCCACAAAGACCTCAAGGATCTGCTTGGAGGCAAGGGGGCGAACCTCGCCGAGATGACGCGAATGGGGCTGCCGGTGCCGCCGGGATTCACCATCACGACCGAGGCGTGCAACGCCTATCTCGCCAGCGGAGCGCAGCCTGCCGCGATGGAGGCCGAAGTCAGCGAGCATCTGGCCGCCCTCGAGAAGGCCATGGGCAAGACGCTGGGCCAGGTCGACGACCCCCTGCTGGTGTCCGTGCGCTCCGGCGCGAAGTTCTCGATGCCCGGGATGATGGACACCGTCCTGAACATCGGGCTCAACGACGAGTCGGTCCTCGGGCTTGCAAAGCAGGCCGATGACGACCGCTTCGCTTTCGACTCCTACCGCAGGTTGATCCAGATGTTCGGCAAGACCGTTCTCGAGATCGACGGCGACCTGTTCGAGAATGCACTCCACCAGGCCAAGGAGGCCAAGGGCACGCACGACGACCTCGACCTGGACGCCGATGACATGCGCGCCTTGGTCAAGACCTACCAAACGATCGTGCATGAACATGCCGATCGGGATTTCCCGCAGGATCCGCGCGAGCAGATGGACCTTGCCGTTAGGGCAGTTTTCGACTCTTGGAACGCCGAGCGCGCGATCCTCTATCGCCGTCAGGAGCGCATTCCCTCCAGCTTGGGCACCGCAGTCAGCATCTGCACGATGGTGTTCGGCAACGTGTCTGCGGACTCGGGCACGGGGGTGGCGTTCACGCGCAACCCGGCCTCGGGGGCCCAAGGCATCTACGGCGACTATCTGCCCAATGCCCAGGGTGAGGATGTCGTGGCGGGAATCCGCAATACCTTGCCCCTGGCCGAGCTTGAGGCCCTGGACAGGACCTCGTACGACGAGCTGCTGTCGATCATGAGCCAGTTGGAGAAGCACTACCGCGACCTGTGCGACATCGAGTTCACCATCGAGCGGGGCAAGCTGTGGATGCTGCAGACCCGGGTCGGCAAGCGGTCGGCGGGCGCGGCCTTCTGTATTGCGACCCAGCTCCTGGACGAGGGGCTGATCGACGAGGCCGAAGCGCTACAGCGGGTCACCGGTGCCCAGCTGGCGCAGCTGATGTTCCCCCACTTCGAGGACAACGCCACCCGAGAGCTCCTGGCCAAGGGAATGAACGCCTCGCCTGGTGCGGCCGTTGGCAAGGTCGTCTTCGACTCCTACACCGCAGTGAAGTGGTCGCGCTCCGGCGAGAAGGTCATCCTGGTCCGTCGGGAGACCAACCCAGACGATCTCAACGGCATGATCGCGGCCGAAGGCATCCTGACCAGCCGCGGTGGCAAGACCTCCCACGCGGCCGTCGTTGCACGGGGCATGGGCAAAACGTGTGTGTGCGGCGCTGAGAAGCTCTCGGTCGACACCAAGGGCCGGAGCTTCTCGACCCCCGATGGAAGGGTCTTCGAAGAAGGCACCGTCATCTCGATCGATGGCACGTCCGGCGAGGTGTTCCTTGGCGAGGTGCCCGTCGAGTCATCGCCGGTGGTTCGCTACTTCGAGGGCGAGATCGACCCGCACTCGGCTGATGCGGACGAGCTCGTCAAGTCCGTGCACCGCTTCATGCACATCGCCGACGGCTGCCGTCGGCTGGCCGTGCGCGCCAACGCGGACACCCCTGCGGATGCAGCGCGCTCGCGTCGCTTCGGCGCCGAGGGGATCGGCCTGTGCCGGACCGAGCATATGTTCCTTGGCGACCGTCGTCCGATGGTCGAGGCGCTGATCCTGGCTGACACGGACGCAGAGCGGGAGCGCATCATGGCGGAGCTGCTCCCGCTCCAGCGCGACGACTTCGTGGGCATCTTCGAGGCGATGGACGGACTGCCCGTCACCATCCGTCTGCTCGACCCGCCACTGCACGAGTTCCTCCCGGACATCACGGATCTCTCGGTGCGGGTGGCCGTGGCCGAGGCCCGACACGAGCCACATGAGGCGGACCTGCGACTGCTGCAGGCCGTTCACAAGCTGCACGAGCAGAACCCGATGCTGGGACTTCGCGGCGTGCGCCTTGGACTGATGATTCCCGGACTGTTTGCCATGCAGGCCCGGGCGGTGCTCGAAGCGGCGGCGTTGCGCGTCCAGGCCGGCGGGGTTCCGCTCGTCGAGATCATGGTGCCCCTGGTCGGTGCGGTCCAGGAGCTGGAGAGCATCGCGGTGGAGATCGAGGCTGTGGCCCACGAGGTTCGCACCACCTCCGGCGTACATCTCGAGCACATGGTGGGAACCATGATCGAGCTCCCTCGCGCGGCCCTGACCGCCGGTGCAATCGCCGGGTCTGCCCAGTTCTTCTCCTTCGGCACCAACGACCTCACCCAGATGACATGGGGCTTCTCCCGCGACGACGTCGAGGCTGCCTTCTTCCCGCACTATCTGGAGAAAGGCATCTTTGGCGTCTCTCCCTTCGAGTCCCTTGACGTTGAGGGTGTCGGGCGCCTGATCAGGATCGCGGTCGAGGAGGGCCGCAAGGCGCGGCCAGCCCTGAAGGTCGGCGTCTGCGGTGAACATGGCGGGGACCCCGACTCGGTGCACTTCTTCCATGACGCGGGTCTGGATTACGTGTCGTGCTCGCCGTTCCGCGTGCCGGTGGCTCGCCTTGAGGCCGGTCGCGCCAATGGAGTGGGCGGCAGCGACACCCGCTGACCCAAGCTGCCAAACTTGGGGATCGTGCGTGGGTTTGCCCTGCCAAACCTGGGGATTGTGCTCGGGTGCCTTGCCAAACCTAGGGATTGTGAGCAGCAAAGTCCCTAGGTTTGCGGGTCGCAGAGCAGCAAAGTCCCTAGGTTCGCGGGTCAGGTGGTGAGCAGGACCTTGCCGATGTTGGTGCTGGCCTCCAGTTCGCGATGTGCGTCGGCCGCCTGGGCGAGCGGGAAGGTCCGGTGCACGATGGGCTTCACCTGCCCTGACTCAATCAGCGGCCAGACGTGCTCACGAACAGCGGCTACGATGGCTGCTTTCTCGGCGATGGGCCGGCCCCGCAGCGAAGTGGCGATCACGGCAGCGCACTTGCGCAGCAACGCGTTGATGTCCAGCTCGGCCTTGGCGCCACCCTGCAACCCGATGATGACCAGCCGGCCGTTGACCGCCAGCGCGCTGACGTTGCGGGCCAGGTACTTCGCGCCGATATTGTCCAGGATCACGTCGGCGCCGCGTCCCTGTGTCACGCCGGTCAACACCTCCACGAAGTCCTGCTCGCGATAGTTGATCAGGATCTCGGCCCCGAGTGCGCGACAGGCCTCCAGCTTGTCTGCCGACCCGGCAGTCACCGCGACGCGGGCGTCGACTGCCCGGGCCAGCTGGATGGCCATTGTCCCGATACCGCTGGATCCGCCATGGATCAGGATCGTCTGGCCCGGCTGCAGATTGGCAGTCATGAACACGTTGGACCACACCGTGGCGACGACCTCGGGCAGCGCCGCGGCGTCGACCAGAGAGACCCCGTCGGGCACGGGCAGCAGCTGCGTGGCTGGGACTGCCACCTGTTCGGCATACCCGCCTCCGGAGAGCAGAGCGCACACCTGGTCCCCAACGGCCCAACCGATCACGTCAGTGCCGAGCGCGGTGATGGTGCCGCTGACCTCAAGGCCAGGGTAGGCCGACGTCCCCGGTGGTGGCGGGTAGAACCCTTGGCGTTGCATCAGATCCGCGCGGTTGACGCCGGCCGCCGCCACGTTCACGAGGACCTCGTTCGCAGCGATCTCTGGCGTGGGCACCTCATCGAGAGCGAGAGCGTCTGCGTCTCCGGGCGTCGGGATCGTGATGGCCTTCATGCCCCGACGATATGCCGAGCCTGTTCGAGTGCCTCCGGCGTGTCGACGTCCACGGTGATCTGAGCCTCGCAGGCCACGGTCCCGGTCGCGAGCAGGTCGACCACGGCCATGAGTCTTGCTCCGCCCGGTTCGAGTGGGAGCGCTGCCTGCAAGGCTTCGCGGCGGTATGCCGCCAGCAGCGGCTGCCGTCGTCCACCCGGGTCCACGGCCAGGACGGCATCAAGCGCCGGCTGAGCGTTCAGCGCGTCGACCAGGGTCGGCAGCGCAGTTGCGGCGAAGGGCATGTCACCGCCGACCACGACGCAGACATTGGCCCGCAGACGTTCAAGGTCGCCCAGGCCCGCACAGTGGCCCACGCGAACAAGTTCATCCAGACCTGCCGCGACACCGGCGACCGGCCCGCCTCCAGCGGGGGACTCGCGGCACCACCGGACCGAACGGGTGGTGGCTCGCTCCTCACCGACGCACACTATGTCCCAGCCCGAGGGCAGGGCGTCGAGCAGATGGTCCATCACCGTTGTCCCAGCTAGGGATTCGCGAGTCTTGTCGCGTCCGGCCAGTCGGCGGGAGGAGCCGCCGCATAGGACGATCGCAGCGATGGCCGTCTGCGGGGAAAGGCTCGGCGGTCGAGGCATCCTGTTCATCCTCCGGCATGGGGTTCCAAGGCCGGACACGCCTGCCCAATGGCCGGCGCCAGGCGCTCGAAGTGCCACCACTCGTTGACGTAGCGGCGGCAGATACCGTAGCGGACTCCGCGCTTCTCGAGCCATGCGGCGGCCGCGCGAGGGCCCACGTCGACGGCCAGCCCCTTGACGTGGGCGGACTCTGTGGGGGGCAAGACCCAGCGGCGGGCCATCTCCGGGGAGCCGTACTTCGCAATGGCCTGGCCGTAGAGCCGCTGCTGGGTCGCGGTGCTGCGGAAGCCGGAGGTGACCTGCAGATCCAGCCCTGCCGCCCGCGCCGCGATCTGGGCCTTGCCGAGGGCCCGGGACAGGGCGGGGTCGATCGTCCCAGGCTCCGGCGGTGGCTGCGCCTGCTCCATGTCGTTCGTGAACGGCTCGGCGTTCTGCTGCCGGGGGACATTACTCGCGGCCGTGGTGGCACGGTGGATCTGAGCACCGATGGGCAGGGAGACGGCAAGGGAGGCGACCAACAACAGCACGGCACGTCGTCGTTTCCGTGCCCTACGGGGGCTGCCCGCCAGGTAGACGTAGGAGGCACCGTGGCGGACAGCAGCAGCGCCGGTCCCGCGCTGGTGCAACGGCCCGCTGGTGCTCATCGCGCCCCTGCCTGACTCCGCATCGTGCTCCCTCGGCGACCGGGCGCTGTCTCCCTGTGTGACGCCCGAGGGTATACCCGGTATATCGGTGGGTCAATCAGGCCCGCGATGAGCCGCCGAGATGGGGACAAACCGCTTGGGGCTCCCTCACGAGCCGCCGATGCGACGGGTGAGCTCCGCCGCGGTGTGGATGACCTGCTTGGCCAGGGATCGCCGCTGGTCCGCGGTCACGTCCGAAACGGGATAGGTCACAGCGATTCCGGCCACCGGATGACCCACGTGGTCGAGCACCGGCGCGGCAACGGAGGCGAACTCTGGGGTCACCGTCCCATCCTCGGCCGCGAAGCCGTCTCGACGTACCCTCACCAACAGAGTCCGCAAGCCAGACAGTGTCGTCGGACCGAGCCCGTGGCGTTGGACGAACGCGTCGCGCGAGGGGAACAACGCCCGAACCTGTTGCGGCGGAAGGGAAGCCAGCATCGCCAGGCCACTCGCGGTCAGCTGTGAGGGCAGCCGCACTCCCACATCGGTGACCAGTGGCGGCCGACCGGGGGCCCGTTCCTCGATCACATAAAGGACGTCGCGGCCGTGCAGCACGGCAAGGTGGGCATTGTGTTTCGTGGCATCCACCAACCGCGCGAGCGACTGCCGGGCCATCCGCTGCAAGGGCGCCTGTCGGGTGTAGGCCGAGCCCAGCTCGAATGCCGCGACACCCAGGCCATAGCGCCGTTCCTCGGGCAGATGCACCACGAATCCCTGGTCCTGAAGCACGGTGAGCAGGTGGTAGACGCTCGACCTGGGCAGGCCGAGGTCGCGCGCGATGGCAGAGGCAGGGACCGGCTCGGTATGCCGTGCCAGCAGTCGTAGCACGGCCAGGGCATGACTGGCGGCGGGTGCATTGGCCATGAAGCCAGTGTCTCAGGGACGAGATGCGCCGACACCCGGTGACCCGTGCCTGCCCGGGCCAGTTAGAGTCGGGCGCATGGATGAGAGCCTTGGCGCGCAGTTCGCCAGCGCAGTCGCGGCAAAGGACCATGCCAAGATCCGCGAGATCATCCATCCCGAGATTGACTTCTGGGCGATGACGCCAGGAGACATCTGGGACGCGAGTGGGCCTGATGAGATCGTCGGCGTGCTCAAGGAATGGTTCGGCGAGCAGGACCGGATCGAGGCGATCGAGCTTCTCGACGGCGATGCCTTCGCAGACCGCGAACGCGTCGGTTATCGCCTGCGGGTGGCCCGTCCGGACGGTCAGTACCTCATCGAGCACCAGGCCTACCTTTCCGAGCGCGACGGCCAGATCGGGTGGCTGCGCATCCTGTGCTCCGGCTTCCGCCCGGCCGAGAAAGCCAGCGCAGACCGGCAGTTCGTCTCGAACCCGAGACACTAACCGAGCACAGGGGATGGTTGACCGGTCGCCGGTGGGTTCCAATGAACTCATGACATCAGCCCGTCCCTTGGTAGTTCAGCCGGCCTCCGCGAACCAGCGGGCCGCCCACGCCAGCACGGTCGCCGTGGGCATCGGCCCGCTCTCGTTCGGCGACGTCGTGGCCGTTGCCCGCCACGATGCCCATGTGGTGATCACCGCGAGCTCGCTGGAGCAGATTCGCAAGAGCCGGCGGATCATCGAAGGCCTGGCCGACGACGTCGAGCCGCACTACGGGGTCTCGACCGGATTCGGTGCGCTCGCCACCAAGCACATCGCCCCGGAACTGCGCGCCCAGCTGCAGCGGAGCCTGGTCCGCTCCCATGCCGCCGGCTCCGGCCCCGAGGTCGAGCGCGAGGTCATCCGCGCCATGATGCTGCTGCGTCTGTCCACCCTGGCCACCGGCCGCACCGGCGTGCGCGAGGAGACAGCTTCGGCATACGCCTCGGTGTTGAACGCGGGCATCACCCCGGTGGTCCATGAGTACGGCAGCCTCGGCTGCTCCGGCGACCTGGCGCCGCTGGCGCATTGTGCGCTTGCTGTCATGGGCGAAGGGCCGGTGCGGGATGCAAGAGGAGATCTTGGCCCTGCCTCCGATGCGCTGGCGGAAGCGGGCATCACCCCGATCGTGTTGCACGAGAAAGAGGGTCTGGCCCTGATCAACGGCACCGACGGCATGCTCGGGATGCTGGTTCTTGCCATCGCCGACCTGCGCGCCCTGCTGAAGGTCGCCGACCTCACGGCCGCGATGAGCGTTGAGGGACTGCTCGGCACGGACGACGTTTTCGCTGCGGATCTGCAGGCGCTGCGCCCCCACCCGGGTCAGGCAGCGTCGGCCGCCAACCTGCGCAGGATCCTGGCCGGAAGCCCGATCCGGGCCAGCCACGACAACGAGGACTGCCCTCGGGTGCAGGACGCCTACTCCTTGCGGTGTGCGCCCCAGGTCGCCGGCGGTGCGCGCGACACTGTCGACCACGCCGCCTTGGTCGCCAGCCGCGAGCTGGCCTCTGCCGTGGACAACCCCGTGATCACTCTTGATGGTCGCGTGGAGTCCAACGGCAACTTCCACGGTGCGCCCGTGGCCTATGTACTGGACTTCCTGGCCATCGTGGCCGCCGACGTCGCCAGCATGTCCGAGCGTCGGACCGATCGCTTTCTGGACGTCTCGCACAGCCACGGCCTCAACGCGTTTCTTGCCGACGACCCGGAGATCGACTCGGGGCACATGATCGCCCAATACACAGCGGCCGCAATCGTTTCCGAGATGAAGCGGCTCGCGGCTCCGGCAAGTGTCGACTCGATCCCGAGCTCGGCCATGCAGGAGGACCACGTGTCCATGGGCTGGTCCGGCGCGCGCAAGCTCCGTCGTTCTGTCGACGGCCTCACCCGCGTCCTGGCGGTCGAGCTGCTGACGGCGGCGCGCGGCATACAGCTCCGTGCCCCCCTGGAGCCATCGGCTGCCACCGGCGCCGTGATCAACGCACTGCGAGAGACCACTGAGGGTCCGGGAAGCGACCGGTTCCTGGCTCCCGAGATCGAGGCAGCGGTCCAGTTCGTCGCTACTGGCGCCGCGTTGCGTGCCGTCGAGGCCGTCACCGGTCCACTCAGCTGAACACCCGTGATACCCCTCCTCCCGGTGGCGATGACTGTGAGGTTTCGGTTGCCATCGCGACGCAAACCTCACAGTCATCGCCAACGAGAAGCCGTGAGTTGAACCGTTTCACCGACGCAAGGAGATTCGTCATGGAAGGCGCCCGTCCCGTCCGCGCACCTCGCGGCACGACCCTCACCGCGAAGTCCTGGACCACCGAGGCTCCGCTTCGGATGCTGATGAACAACCTCGACCCCGAGAACGCCGAGCGTCCCGACGATCTGGTTGTCTACGGCGGCACCGGCAGGGCGGCTCGCGACTGGAAGTCCTTCGACGCCATGGTCCGCACCCTGACCACGCTGGA
>JBBQUB010000082.1:0-11596 GCA_038212865.1 Actinomycetales bacterium | reverse complement strand
GACCGTCGGCAGTCATCAGCAAAACTGTGGCCCGTTGCACCCCGCGATGTGCCGCTGTCGAGGATCGGGCGAGCACTGTCAACGCCTCGCGCTCACCGGCGGACATGGCCAACGGGGCTGCGGCTTTGTTCATGCCGACAGCATATCTCTAAACCGCTAGTTATTTTGGAGACACACCACTAGCGGCGCGTTCGTCGGGTCGATCAGCGACCCCATACCCATCGTCCTGCCGATCGGGTCCGCACCCCTGCTGAGCGCCCGCGGCATACCGTCCTGACAGCTCCACCCACCAAGCCCACCCGGATGGAATTGTTTTGGGCCGGGGCCGGGGCCGGGGCCGGGGCCGGGGGCCGGGGGACGAGGCGGGACAGGCCGGACTAGGCGAGCTCGGCGCGGTGAGGCGGGTTGGGCCCTGCGCGTGAGACGGTGATCGCTGCGCAGGCGAGCGCGCGGTCCACCGCTGGCCTGATGTCTGCGAGCGAGGCGGACCGTAAGCGCTCACGACCCTGGACGCCGCCGAGGAGACCCGCATCCAGCAGCCCGGAGACCAGCCCGGCCATGAAGGAGTCTCCGGCGCCGACCGTGTCCACGACCTCGGCCACGGGTGCGTCAAAGCTGGTGAGCTCGCCGCTGATGCGGAGCCCCACGACGGCGCCCTTGACGCCCCGGGTCACCACGATCACCGCGGGTCCGAGCTGCCCCCACATGTGCAGGACCTCGGACGCCGACGTTCCGCCGTAGAGCCAGTCGATGTCCTCGTCGCTGGCTTTGACCACGTCGCTGAGCCCGATGAGCGCTTCAATCTTCGCCCGGACCTCATGCGGGTTCCCCATCAGGGAGGGCCGCGGGTTCGGGTCGTAGGAGATGGTGGCGCTCGGTCGCGCGCTCTGGACCGCCTTCAGCACGGCGGAGGCGCCTGGCTCGAGCGTCGCGGCGATGGAGCCCGTGTGGATGTGGCTCACCCCCTCGAAAGACTCCAGCTCGGGCAGCTCCCAGGACAGGTCGAAGCTGTATGCCGCTGTGCCCGTCGCGTCCAGCGTCGAAGTGGCAACGGACGTTCGCCCCTCCTTGCCCGCGGGGTTGCCTTCGGTTAACGAAATCCCTTCTTGTTGAAGGTGACTGGCGATCCTGGCACCTCGGTCGTCTTCTCCGAACAGCGTGGCGAGTACGACGTGGTGGCCTAGGCGGGCAAGGCCGACCGCCACGTTGGCAGGGCTGCCTCCGACATGTTCCTCGGAGGAACCGTCGGTCCTGTTGACGACGTCGATCAGGGACTCGCCGATCACGAGTGTGTGAGGGTTCATGCCATCTCTGCCACAAGTTTCTCCTCAAGCATGTCGGCGTCCTCCGGCTCTGGGGTTGGGCGGCCAGATGACTGTACCGGTGCTGGGAATGGGTCGTCGTGACGTCCGCGAGCACGTCCGCTGGTCATCGCGTCGAGATTAAGCGACATACGGGTTGAGAATCGGCGACGATAGGACCGTGACGACGACCAGTGCCTCGAACGCCGGGCCGGCCCCAGCGATGCCGCCGCCCGCGGCAAGACGGGGGATGGGCACTGTGCGCAGCATGGTGATCTCGATGGTCCTGATCCTGGTGGCGGTGCTTGCCTGGGTGGCCATGGTGCCGCGGGTCAACCAGGTCAGCCAGCCGGCCGTCGATGTCAGCTCCGTGGCCAGGGCGGTGCGTCAAGAGACCTCGTGGGCGATTTCCCAGCCGCAGCTGCCCACAGGGTGGAAGGCCACCAACGTGCGCTTTACGTCGGCCGGTGACGGGCTCAGGACATGGCATGCGGGATACCTCTCGCCCGAAGGCAACTACGTCTCGATCGACCAGACGACGCAAGCTACGGAGAAGTGGGTTTCAGCCCAGACCTCAAACGGTCAGGCGGAGGGCACGATGTCCGCGGCCGGCAGATCGTGGCAGAAGCTCAGCTCCAGGGACACCGTCCAGCGCAGCCTCGTGCTAAGAGGCTCGGATGCGGGCGACCTGACCACTGTCCTGAGCGGCACGGCGCCATACGCCCAGCTCGCGCAGTTCGCCGGCGCGCTTCAGCCCGTGCCGGCAAGCTGAGCAGGCCCGCTCAGTCCTTGGTGTTCAGTCAGTCCTTGGTTTTCAGCTTGGCCTCGGCCCCGTCCAGGCACGTGCCGCAGTGGGCGGCGAGTGCCTCACCCCGCTGCCACAGGGTCATGCTGCTCTCGAGCCCGGTCTGACCTCCTTCGAGCTGGGCGACGATCGAGATCAGCTCGTCGCGAGCCTGCTCATAGGTCAGGTCCCTGATGTCTTTCAGGTCATTGGAGTCGGCTTCCCCCGACATCGGAGTCCCGGCGTTGTTGGCTGCCACCCGAACACCCTACGGCTGTTCCCCGACGGGGCGCACGCCGAAGTCGCCCCTGGCCACGCGCACCCGCAGCACTTCGTCGGGATCGACGTCCAGGCGATCCATCACGATCCGTCCGTCGGCGTGCTGGACGACGGCGTAGCCGCGTTCGAGGGTCGACAGCGGCGACAGCGCCCGGACCTGGGCGCGCAGGTGTTCGATCTGGTCACCAGCGCGATGCAGGCTCGACCGCAGCCGCTGTCCGGCCCGGTCGGTCAGGGCGTCCAGCTCCTGCCGCCGGATGGTGATCATGGTCCGCGGTTCGGCCATGACCGGCCGTGACCGCAAGGAGACCAGCAGGCGGCGCTCGGTGTGTACGCGCGAGGTGAGCGCTCGCCATACCCGCAGTCGGGTCTGCTCGATCGCGGCCCGCTGCTCGGCGACATCGGGGACGATCCGTTTGGCGGCGTCGGTCGGAGTAGAGGCACGCACGTCGGCGACGAAGTCGAGCAACGGGGTGTCGACATCGTGGCCGATGGCGCTCACGACCGGGGTGAGGGCCTCGGCAACTGCTCGTACCAGGGCTTCGTTGCTGAAGGGGAGCAGGTCTTCGAAGGAGCCGCCGCCCCGGGTGATCACGATGACATCGACGCTGCGATCGGCGTCGAGCTCACGCAGTGCGGCACTGATCTCAGGCACGGTGTTCGGTCCCTGGACCGACACTGTCCTGATCTCGAACTGGACTGCAGGCCAACGCCTTCGGGCAATTTCGACGACGTCCTTCTCGGCCGCGCTGGCCCGGCCGCAGATGAGCCCAACCTTGCGGGGGAGGAAGGGCAACGGGCGCTTGCGTTCGCGGTCGAACAAACCCTCCGAAGCGAGGACTCGTTTGAGGTGCTCGAGCCTGGCGAGCAGCTCGCCGACGCCCACGGGGCGCACTTGGCGGGCGTCCAGCTGCAGGGTGCCGCGTTTGGTCCAGAAGGTCGGCTTCGCCTGGACGACGACGCGCGCGCCCTCGGCCAGCGGCACGGACATCGCGTCGAGGGTGGTGACCCGCACCGTGACGTTGAGCGACATGTCGACGTCGACGTCGCGCAGTGTGAGGTAGGCGGTGGCCTGTCCCGGACGCCGGCTGACCTGAACCACCTGGCCCTCGACCCACAGAACTGACATCTTGTCGACGTAGTCCGAGATCTTCAGGCTGAGCAGCCGGATCGGCCAAGGATCCTCCGCGGTCGTGTCCGAGGCGCGCTCGGGGAGGGGTTGGGGACTGCTCACGGCAGTCACTTTAGGTGTGCGCCACGTCTTGCGCTCCCGGTCCTGGGAATGTCGCACCGTGGGCCGCCGCGTACCTGTCGAACCGGGCGCCCCGCGCGTACGCTCAGGAATGGCAGGGGCTTGCCGGAGGTGTGTCATGACGTTGACGGTCCCGGGTGTCGACCCGAGTGCGCGGCTGGCCGTGCCCGATGAGGAGATCTCAACCGAGGAGCTCCGGCTTGCCAGCCGCAACCACGCGATGCCCATGGAGGCGTTGCGCTGGGACGTGACCCCACCGGGGATGCACTATCTGCTGATCCACTACGACATTCCCAAGATCGTCGAGACGTCCTGGCGGCTGTCCGTCGGCGGATGCGTTCGGAGCTCGCTCTCGCTGAGCCTGTCCGATCTTGCGGAGATGCCCCAGCAGTCCGTCCGGGTGACCCTTGAGTGCGCAGGGAACGGACGTGCCCAGCTCTCCCCCCGACCGGTGAGTCAGCCATGGCTCAACGGGGCGGTGGGCACGGCCGACTGGAGTGGGGTGCGCCTGCTAGACATCCTCACCGACGCCGGTCTGGAGCCGGCCGCTACGGATGTGCTGTTCACCGCCAGTGACCACGGCCTGGAACGCGGCGTCGAGCAGGACTACGAGAGGGCCTTGTCGGTCGCTGACAGCATGGCCGACGAGGTGTTGGTGGCCATTGCCATGAATGGACAGCCACTCCCGCCGCAGCACGGGTTCCCCGCACGACTGATCGTGCCAGGCTGGTACGGCATGACGCAGGTGAAGTGGCTGCGTGAGATCTCGGTGCTCGATCACGCCTATGAGGGCTTCCAGAACACGGTGAGCTACCGACTACGGCAGGAGCCCACCGAACCCGGTGAGCCGGTGACCCGCATCGAGCCGCGCGCCCTGCTCGTACCGCCGGGTTTCCCTGACTTTATGAGCCGAACGCGAGTCGAACGCCCGGGGCCGGTGAGGCTGGAGGGCCGGGCCTGGTCGGGGTGGGCGCCGGTGGAGCGCGTCGAGGTCAGCGTCGATGACGGCGTGACCTGGGCCGAGGCCGAACTTGGCCCCGATCTTGGTCGCTGGGCCTGGCGCGGGTTCACCCTGGTCTGGGACGCGGCGCCGGGTCAACACCTGCTGCGGGTTCGTGCCCACGACCAGAGCGGACGGACGCAGCCCGCCGTCCCACCGTGGAACCGGGGCGGCTTCGCCAACAACGCCGACCAGCCGGTGGAGGTCGTGGTTCTGGACCCCGACAGCGAGTCGGTGACGCGCTCCTGAAAAGGATCGAATCGATGGGGAGGCCTGCACAACCTACGATGGTCGGGTGACTGTGACGACGAAACGAGTGCTGCTGGCTGCTCCGCGTGGGTACTGCGCCGGTGTCGACAGGGCTGTGGTGACGGTCGAGAAGGCTCTGGAGCTCTACGGGCCGCCGGTTTATGTCCGCAAGGAGATCGTTCACAACAAGCACGTGGTCACCACGCTGCAGCAACGTGGCGCGATCTTCGTGGACGAGACCCAGGAGGTGCCCGAGGGTGCGACGGTGATCTTCTCCGCCCACGGCGTTGCTCCGGTCGTGCATGACGAGGCGCTCGCCCTGTCGCTGAAGACGATCGACGCAACCTGCCCGCTGGTGACCAAGGTCCACCGCGAGGCCGTGCGTTTCGCCGACGAGGACTACGACATCCTGCTGATCGGTCACGAGGGTCATGAGGAGGTCGTCGGCACGGCTGGTGAGGCACCGGACCACGTGATCTTGGTGGACGGCCCCGACGACGTCGCCAAGGTCGAGGTCCGCGATCCGGCCAAGGTGATCTGGCTTTCGCAGACCACGCTGTCGGTGGACGAGACCATGGACACGGTGAACCGGCTCCGCGAGAAGTTCCCCCTGCTGCAGGACCCGCCCAGTGACGACATCTGCTACGCAACCCAGAACCGTCAGCTGGCGGTCAAGCAGATGGCGCCGGAGACCGACTTGATGATCGTCGTGGGATCGCGAAACTCGTCAAACTCGGTGCGGTTGGTGGAGGTTGCGTTAGAGCACGGTGCCGGGGCCGGTCACCTGGTGGACTATGCCGACGAGATCGACCCGTCCTGGCTGGACGGCGTTGGCACGGTCGGCGTTACCAGTGGCGCGAGCGTGCCCGAGGTCCTGGTGCGCGGCGTCCTGGCCTTCTTGGCCAAGCGTGGCTATGAGGATGTCCAGCCAGTTGCCGCCGCCGAGGAGAGCGTGTTGTTCTCGTTGCCTCATGAGCTGCGACGCGACATCAAGGCCAGATCCGGATTCGAGGCCAGCACACTGCGCCACGACTCGGGCTCGCTGCACTAACACGGCCGCCATCTCTGGGCTCCCTGCCCGGCCTGCGCTAACGCGTCCTCCCTGCCCGGCCTGCGCTAACCCGGCCTCCCCGCCCGGCCTCCTGGCTCAGTGCACCACCTCAGACTCTCTGCGCTAGGCGGTGTGCCGCCCCGTCGCCCTAGGGGCGCCAAGCTCACGCACCTGGCGAAGGTCGAGCTCTGGCCGGGCCACCTCTGATTCGAGAGAGTCTGAGTCGTGGGTGTCGGTGTCCAGGACAACGATCAGCTCGGCGGCCGTCAAAGGCCGGGGTGCGCTCTCTACCGGCCGAGTTTCGGGCAGTGGTGCGTCCGCCAGGCCCAACTCATGCATCTTGCGGGCCGTGACCATCACCCGGGACTCCAGTGCGCCGACGAGCGCGTTGTAGCTCTCGACGGACTTCTGCAGTGAGGCTCCCATCCTGGTGGCGTGCGAGCCCAGGGTGCCCAGCCGTGAATACAGCTCGTTGCCCAGCTTGAGCAGGGCTTGTGCGTTTGCGGTGAGGGCGTCCTGTTGCCACGTGAAGGCGACAGTGCGCAGCAGTGCCAGCAGCGTGCCGGGGGAGGCCAGGACGACCTTCTTGCTCATGGCGTGCTCATAGAGTGTCGGGTCGGCGCCGAGAGCTGCGGCCAGGATGGCGTCGCCGGGAACGAAACAGATGACCATCTCCGGAGTCGTCGTGAACGCGGACCAGTAGGCCTTGGCAGCGAGCGACTCAACATGCGCGCGCAACGCGCCTGCATGGGCGCCGAGAAGCCGGGCGCGCTCACTTTGGTCGATCGAATCGGCCTGTGCCGCAAGGAAAGCCGTCATCGGCACCTTGGAGTCGATGACCAGACACTTGTCGCCGGGGAGGTGAACCAGCACATCAGGGCGCACCCCACGGTCGTGACTGCTCACGCCGCTCACCTGTTCGTCGAAGTCGCAGCGGGCGAGCATGCCCGAGTGCTCGAGAACCCGGCGTAGCTGAACCTCACCCCAGGTCCCGCGGATGGTCGACGCGTTCAGCGACCCGGCCAAGGTGGCGGTCGCGGCGCGTAGGGCGTTCGTGGTGGAAGTGACGTGGCCCAGGCGCTCGCCGAGCTCGCCGAACTGGGCCTGACGGTCACGCTCGAGGGTGCCCACCTGTGCCTCGACGCGAACCAGCGCGTCCCGCAGGGGAGCGAGGATCGTCGCCGTCTGTGCGTCGTCCGAGACCGCGGCCTCAAGGTCGACCACCCGCTCGCGCAACAGATCGCGCTCGGTGCAAAGAGCTGCAGAGCGCACGGCGAACAGGACGCGTGCCACGACGCTCGCCGCCACAGCCCCGACCAGCAACCCCACCACGACAGCGCTCAGAATCTCCATGTGGCACACCGTCTCAGATGGCACCGACAGGGGTCGAACGACACGGCGGCAGAACACCATCCACTCTTCGGCATCGACGCCCGCCGTCCACTCTTCGGCATCGACGCGCGCCGTCCACTCTTCGGCATCGGCGCCCGCCATTCAGCACCATCTCACTGGTAATCTCATGGTATGAAAACAACCATCGACAAGGCAGGCCGGTTGGTGATTCCCAAGGAGCTGCGGGATCGACTTGGCCTGGTCCCGGGTGAGGTCGACGTGTTCGCCGAAGGTGCGGGGTTGCGGATCGAGCTGGTCAGCACGGACCACCTCGTCGAGCGAGATGGCCACCTACTCCTGCCTTCAGGTGGCGCGCCCTTGACCGACGACGACGTTCGTGAGCTTCGCCTTGCCGACCAAAGGTGACTCGGCTGCGCGAACGCTGTGCCTGCTGGACACCAGCGCCGCAATTGCGTTCGTGCAGCCGAGCCATGTCGCGCACGCCACGACCTACACCGCGCTGGTTGGCCGGCCCAAGGGCCTAGCCGGTCACGCTGCGTTCGAGACATACTCCGTGCTCACCCGACTGGCCCCGCCAGATCGGCTTACCCCGCAGGCCGCACAACGGCTGATCGAGGTCAACTTTCCGCAGACCCGGTTCCTCGGCTCCAAGGCGTCCGCCGCTCTGGTTGCCCAGCTGTCCGCACGTGGCGTCTCCGGTGGCGCGGTCTATGACGCGCTCGTGGGCGCAGCGGCGGCAGAGCATGGGCTCAGGCTGGTCAGTCGCGACACTCGGGCCGCCGGAACCTATCGCGCGATGGGGGCCGATCTGGAGCTGCTCCCGTGACCGCACGAGGTGCGTGCCGTCATACGGGCCCGTTCCAAGGCACTAAACTCCTGTCTTTGTGGCACTCACTATTGGCATCGTCGGCCTGCCCAACGTCGGCAAGAGCACCCTTTTCAACGCGTTGACCAAGAACAACGTGCTCGCGGCGAACTACCCGTTCGCGACGATCGAGCCCAACATCGGCATGGTGGCGCTGCCCGACCCCCGACTCGAGGTGCTGGTCAAGCTTTTCGACAGCCAGCGTCTGGTGCCGGCAACGGTGTCGTTCGTCGACATCGCCGGCATCGTCCGTGGCGCGTCGGTGGGCGAGGGTCTGGGCAACAAGTTCCTGGCCAACATCCGCGAGGCCGATGCCATCTGCCAGGTGATCCGGGCCTTCAAGGACGACGACGTCGTGCACGTCAACGGTGAGGTCAGCCCCGCGGGCGACATCGAGACGATCAACACCGAGCTGATCCTGGCCGACCTGCAGACCCTGGAGAAGGCCGTGCCGCGGATGGAGAAGGACGCGCGGGTCAACAAGGACAAGAAAGCGGTGCTGGACAACGCGTTTGCCGCGCAGAATGTGCTCGAGGCCGGAGACACGCTGTATGCCGCTGGCGCGGCTGCCGGCGTCGACCTCGAGGCGATCCGCGAGCTGTCCCTGCTCACCACCAAGCCGTTCCTCTATGTGTTCAACCTCGACGAGGACCAGCTGAGCGACGACTCGCTCAAGTCCACGCTGGCGTCACTGGTCGCACCCGCCGACGCGATCTATCTAGACGCCAAGCTGGAGATGGACCTTGCCGAGCTCGAGCCCGAGGACGCGGCCGAGCTTCTGGCGTCCGTCGGCGTTGATGAGGCCGGCATGAATCAGCTTGCGAGAGTGGGCTTTTCGAGTCTCGGCCTGCAAACCTTCCTGACTGCGGGTTACAAGGAGACGCGAGCCTGGACGATCCATCAGGGCTGGACGGCACCTCAGGCGGCCGGCGTGATCCACACCGACTTCCAGCGGGGGTTCATCAAGGCTGAGATCGTCTCCTTCGACGACCTCATTGCCGCAGGGTCCATGGCCTCGGCCAAGGCGGCCGGCAAGGTCCGCATGGAAGGCAAGGACTACGTGATGGCCGATGGCGACGTGGTGGAGTTCCGCTTCAACGTGTAGGCAGCCACGTTGCCAGTCACCGCCAGTGACGCTCAGTGATTCGCGGTCGATCGCGGATCAGAGGCGAGCAGGTCGGCGGGGATCTCGCGGTCGACCTTGCCGGGCATGGCCCAAGAAGTTCCGCATCTCTTCGGCGTCGACGTGTTGCCGAGTAGTACCGCGACCGACTGCTCAACTTTCATGAAGCCGCCGCGCGACCCCGTCTGTCGATGTAATGGATGATATTGTCCATTACATGAGAACTGAGGCACCGCTGCTCGCGCCGGTCTTCCGGTCGGACGGTCAGGCGCGCCTGCTCTCGGCTCTCCTGCTCGCCGGCGACGAGCTCAGCCTCACCGACCTGGCCGAGCGCGCCGACCTGGCCTACCCGACCGCGCATCGCGAAGTGGCGCGACTCATCGACGCGGGCATCCTGACCGAACGTCAGGTGGGCCGCACGCGCCTCATCCGCGGCAACCCGGACAGTCCGCTGGCCGCCCCCTTGAGGGAGATCCTCACCGTCATCAGCGGTCCGGTGGTCTTGCTGGCCGAGGAGTTCGGGCGCATCGAAGGGATCGAATCGGCGTTCCTCTACGGCTCCTTCGCCGCCCGGCTGCATGGCGTCAACGGGCCGGTTCCGCACGATATTGACGTCATGGTTGTCGGCACTCCGGACGTCGAGGCGGTCTATGAGGCGTGCACGCGCGTCGAGGCTGCCGTGCATCGTCCGGTCAACCCGACGATCCTCAGCCCTTCGGAGTTCAAGGCTGAGTCGGGCTTCCTGGACACTGTGCGCTCCAGTCTGATTGTCCCGGTGGTGGGTGAGTCGTCGTGGCAATCTCTCCGCTGACCCGGGTCCAGCAGGCGACAGCGCTCGCGCTGGTCGAAGCGCGTCGACTCGAACCCGTGCCGGTCGACGCCGCGCGCGCCGCGTCCTTCATGCTGCAGGCCGAGGATCGGCTCGGGCAGATGCCGCTGCTCACCAGCGTCGCCGTGAAGTACGGCATCGCCTACGACGCGGCCCACGACGTCGGCTTGGCGCTGCTCGCGGCGTACGGCTTCCGCACCGCCAATGGTCCGGGACAAGACGAGGCGCTGGGCCGCTACCTGCGCGCCGTCCTCGACAAGCCGCCGGCCGACAAAGCGGCGAGTGCGTTCGATCGATTGCGCCGAACTCGCAACCAGGACCGGTATGAAGCCAAGCCGGTCGGTGCTGCCGCAGCCGAGAAGGCCGAGCAGGTGGCCCGTGAGCTCTTCTATGCTGCCGTGGCCCGGGGTGTGACCCCGTAAGCTTCGACGAGTCGGCGCGCCCAGCGGTCCGCAAACAGTCCGCAAAAGGTTCCGCGAAGGCCAGCCCGGTCAGTAGCACCCAACGACGTCAGATCAGCGTTTCCCCAGGTCAGACGGCAGTTTTCAGCCAACACCAGCGATGACCAACAACCACCAAGTCACGCCGGAATCGTTACGCTTCAATGTCTCGGCAGCCGCATCGTCGCAGGTCGGAGGCGTTTTTGGCGCTCCAAAGCCCTTGGAGACGCACCACTAATAGATGAAGGTCGCCACCTTCGCGCGGAGGTCGGCGGACAGCCGGGCGAGTTCGGACACCGAGTCGCCCATCTGACCCAGGATCTGGGCGCTGGTGTCGGCCGACGTGGCGACCCCGCTGATGTTCAGCGCGATCTCGCTGGAGCCCAGCGCGGCCTCCTGGACGCCACGGGACATCTCGCTTGTGGTCGCGGTCTGCTCCTCCACCGCCGACGCGATCGTCACCTGATAGTCGTTGATGGTCGAGATGATCGCCGAGATATCTCCGATGCCGCTGACCGCACCTGCCGTGTCGGCCTGGATCGCCTCGACCCGGCGCGCAATGTCCTCCGTCGCCCGCGCTGTCTCCTGTGCCAGGTCCTTGACCTCGCCGGCCACGACGGCGAACCCCTTACCGGCCTCACCCGCACGAGCCGCCTCGATCGTCGCGTTGAGCGCCAACAGGTTCGTCATCGCCGCGATGCTCGTGATCACCTTGACCACGTTGCCGATCTCCTGAGAGCTCACACCCAGCTTCGTGACCGTCTCACTTGTAGCCATCGCAACCCCCGTGGCCTCATTGGCGACCTTAGCCGCCTCGTTCGCGTTCTGCGCGATCTCCTGGATAGACGCCCCCATCTGCTCCGCCCCCGCCGCCACCGTCTGCACGTTGCGACTCACCTGCTCCGCAGCCGTCGCCACCACACCCACCTGCGAACTCGTCTCCTGCGAACCCGAAGACACCTGCGTATTCGCTGCGGACAGCTCTTCCGCCGCCGCCGCTACCGTGTCCGCGGTCTCCACGACACCCGACAACGTCGCGCGCAATGACGCCTGTGCCGTGGTCAACGCCC